>CAZFQD010000008.1:0-33031 GCA_964520885.1 uncultured Oscillospiraceae bacterium
TAATACCATTTCTTTTTCCCCTTGTCAACTGCTTTTTTAAATTATTTTTTAGTTTATTATTGCCATTTTTATTGTGTTATTTGCTTTGCATTGTTATAATGTATTTATTCTATTGTTATTTAACAATTTGTTAGGAAAATTATATGAAAATTTTAAAAAATGATTTTTTACCAATTAACTTAAATGATATTAAAAATCGTGGCTGGAAGCAACTTGATTTTATATGTATTACAGGGGACGCATATATTGACCATCCTTCTTTTGGCATTGCAGTTATTTCAAGAGTTCTTGAATTTAATGGCTTTAAGGTTGGAATAATTGCACGACCAAATATACATAAAGACGATGATTTTTTTGTTTTAGGAAAACCTAAATATGCTTTTTTAGTTACTTCAGGTAATATTGATAGTATGGTTTCAAACTATACAGTCTCAAAGAAAAAGCGAAATAAAGATATTTATTCTCCAAATAATTCATCTTTTAAAAGACCAGACAGGGCATTAACACTATATTGTAAAAAACTAAGAGAACTTTTTAATGACACTCCAATTATTATTGGTGGCTTAGAGGCTTCACTAAGAAGATTTGCACACTATGACTACTGGGCTGATACAATTATGCCCTCAATTTTAATAGATACAACAGCTAATATTTTAGTTTATGGAATGGGTGAAAATCAAATTGTTCAAATCGCCAATAGGTTAAAAAACGGCGAAAATATTAACGATATAAACAATATAAGAGGAACATGCTATTTATCTTCAAATGATAACTTGCCAAAACACTCATTAATGCTTCCATCTTATAATGATATAATAAAATATAAACAATCGTATGCAAAATCGTGTAAAATTCAATATCAGCAACAAGATTATATAACTGGGGAAACACTTATTGAAACATATGGTGAAAAAGCAATAGTTCAACTACCGCCTATGAAACCTCTCAACACTAATGAATTAGATATTGTTTATTCTTTGCCATATACGAGAACCTTTCATCCCATATATTTATCTATGGATGGTGTATCTGCTATTGAAGAAGTGGAGTTTTCTATTATTCATAATAGAGGCTGTTTTGGAGGCTGTAATTTTTGTTCATTAGCCTTTCACCAAGGACGAGTAGTTACTTCGCGAAGCAAAAATTCCATTATCGAAGAAGCAAAGGGTTTTATTAACAATAAAAATTTCAAAGGTTATATAAACGATGTGGGTGGCCCTACTGCAAATTTTCGTAATGCTTCTTGTCTTAAACAAAAAGAAAAAGGTATGTGCAAAAACAAAAAGTGTTTAACTCCAAACCCTTGCCCTTCATTAGAAGTTTCACACAAAGAATACTTTGATATTTTAGAAGAATTATCAAAGATTAAAGGTATAAAAAAAGTGTTTGTTCGTTCTGGAATTCGTTTTGATTACCTTATGCTTGATAAGGATGAGAGTATATTTTTCAAACTCATAAAAAATCATATTAGCGGACAATTAAAGGTAGCACCCGAGCATTGTTCACAAACTGTTTTATCTCTTATGGGAAAACCAAATTTTAATATATTCGAAAACTTTACAGAAAAATTTAAAAAAATTAATAAGCAACTAAAAAAACAACAATTTTTAGTTCCATATTTAATGTCAAGCCATCCCGGAAGCACATTAAATGATGCCATAAAATTGGCTCTTTATCTAAAAAAAACAAGGCTTTCTCCTGAGCAAGTTCAAGATTTTTATCCCACTCCCGGCACAATTTCAACCTGTATGTTTTATACCGGAATAAACCCAATTGATTTAAAACCTGTTTATGTGCCAAAAACTGCAAAGGAAAAGTCAATGCAACGAGCACTACTACAATATAAACTACCAGAAAACCGAATTTTAGTATTAGAAGCATTAAAATTGGCAAAAAGAGAGGATTTAATTGGATTTAAACCAAACTGTTTAATAAAACCCGATACAAATAAAAAAGAAATCACTTATAAAATTAATAAAAAAACAAAAAAAATTTATTAGTAAATCAAATAATCTATTATTAAAGTTTTTGTGTTGTAAACGCAATAAAAGTTTGATATAATTTTAAATAATAAATTCCTGATTCTATAAATTAACTATGAGTTTAAAAGTGTTTTTAATGTTTAAATGCTAGAATAGCTAAAGTAAGGAGAGGTAAATATGTATTCGAGCAGCAAGATTGCAAAAGAGATAATGAATAAGTTGAATTTAGGAATAAATTCATTAGGTGAGATAGGAAACACTGTTCCATCCAACTTGAAGCGAACATTTAACTTTAAGGGTAGAAAATCTGTTGATGTAGCGACAAGGTTAATTGAAACATTTACTTTGGAAAGCGATGTTGTATGCGACCCATTTGTCGGCTCTGGGAGCTTTGCTTTGGCATCTGTAAAAGCAAACAGAAATTTTATTGGTAGTGAAATTGATAATTATACTTACGGAGCTTTAAAAGTGCTGTTTGAAGAGTACAATTCTAATTTGTTTGATAAGTTTTTGTCAAAAGTAAAACTTGAATGCTATGAATCAATAATGAAACTTTATTCTACTGAATGTTGTGGAGTTAGAAATTACATAGATAAGTTGCATTTTGACCCCAAAACAAATGAGTATTATAATCCTACACCGCATAGGGATATTAAAGATAACAAAACGATTATTATGCTTAAAACATGCCCTGTTTGTTGCAAAAAGACCAAAGTGTTTGAAAATATTGATGAAATAAAAGTCAAGGAAACAAATAAACTTGATACATCCAGATTTCCCAAACACAAGTTAATTGAGAATAGCAGAATAAACATTACTACACCTACTGGTGCTGATAAATATGACAGAAATTTTACTAATAGAGCAAAGTTTGCCTTGCTACTTATACAGGATAGTATCAATACTCTCCCTAAAAGTTCAGAAAGAGATTTATTAGAGCATTGCTTGGTGGCATCACTCGCCCTTTCACGCACATCTCAATATGGATCTGGCACTGAATATCTTTATCAAGTAATAAGAATACAGGCACAAGAAAAAAATGTGTGGAATATATTTCAAGTTAAATGCAAAAGTTTTGCTAAATTCAAAAAAGATTACGATTATGCACAAACTGAAAGTTTAATAAACAAAAAATCAAAATTACAGATATATCAAAGTGATTACAAAGAGTTGCTTGAAAAACCACAATTCTCTAATTTCTTTAATCTAATATATACTGACCCGCCATATACAGACCAAGTAGCTTATTTAGAGCGTTCTCAAATGTTTAGAGATTGGATAAATTCCTTTTACTACAAAAACAATTTTAGGCTTACTGCTGATATGTTAAGCAAAGAAATTGTTATAACAAACGCTCCATCGCGTCCTGAAAAACAAGGCTATTCCCAATATTATGCAGATATTGATAATATGTATAATACATTTTATAAATGCTTGAAAAAAGATGGGATTGTTGCTTTCACTATAAAACTTGGTGGAAATAAGTATTTTACGACCTTAGCCGAATATATTAACCTTGCAAGAAAAAACGGTTTTGAATTTGCTTTAAAGTTTGGAATCGACAAAAAAGACCCCACATTGAGAAAACAAGCAGCATACAACAAAACTATTTCAAAAGAAATGATAGTGATTTTTGTTAAACTTGATGAAGAAAAAAGATATTGGTATGAAAATGGATTAAATTATGATTTCGCAATAGTTAAAATGATTTATAACAAGATTAAAAGAACTGAAAACTCATCAATTTTGTTGAGAGAGTGTATCAATATCATTGAAAATGATTTATTAAAAAATCAAAATATAATAGCTAATGAGAAAATAATTGAAAAAATAAGGTGTGTTATATTAAACGAGTTTTATGTTGCACCTAATACTCTTGTAAGCATTGATCCTAATAATTTATATTTAGAAATGGAAGATAGCTCTGATATTTTCACAAAATTATTTGACACTATTCCTATAATAATAAGAAAACTTTTGAAGAATAGCGAAGGATTTACACTTGGTGACTTATACTTTGAAATATTAAATGTAGTTTGTAATGGAAATCCTAATGTGCTCAATCAAGTTCTTGAGCAAAACACACATCAACGGCAAATAATAGCTTTGGTGGAAAACTATTGTGATGTAACTGCTAAAAAATATGTATTGAAAAAGCTTAAAAACATTGCAAATGAAAACTCAAAAGATATATCTACAATGGAGGGTTATGAGTTTGAAGAGTTGGTATGTAAATTGCTTGGAAAAGAGGGATATTTCAATATTGTAAAAGTAGGAAAAGCTTGCGATAGGGGCGTGGACATATGTGCAAAAAAGATTATAGACGGTAAAAAAGAGGGATATATATTTCAATGCAAGCGTTGGCTATGCAATGTTGGAGGGACACCTATACAAAGACTTCATAGTATGATAATGCAAATGTCCCCTGAATTCAGCCACGCAATATGTGTAACGACTTCAAACTATACTTTTCATGCAGTAAATGAAGCAAGGAATACGGGGGTAGAGTTATTAACTGGATTACAACTGCTCGAAAGGTTAAATAATTCTTTTCCTGACGAGTATTATCATGGAGCTTTAAACTTTTCACAAGAAGGTAAATAAAAATTAGTACGAGGTTATTCTCCTGCTAATTTCCATTTGCATAGGGAAGTATCCCAAAGTAAGTGCTTTTCAAAAATATCAACTAAGGTTTTATATTTGGATGCAAGTGTTTTGAGCCATCCATTTTGAATAAGCATTTCCATTAAACCACCATCATAAAGCTCGGGGGTGGACATAGCACCACATTGCCTTAGTACTTGCTTTGCATGCATGAGTATATTTAATTCGATTTCATCTACACTTTCCGAGCCAATAATATTATCAAAACAGAATTGATCTTTTGCAAAAAGTAAAATTGCATCTCCGTTTAACGACTTTTTTGGGCTTATTATATTTTTCAAGGTATTTGATTTTTTTATATGAACTTGGGAAAGATAGGTAAATTTATTTTTGGACATAATTGATATAAGTTTATCCCATACATCAAGATTGCAATCATGAAAGTACATACATAAATATCCATCACTTTTAATTTTTTTAGAGCAAATTTCAAATACTTTTTCAAGCTCTCGGAAGTAATCATTTTCAGTTATTTTTCTTGTGGGCGATGTGGTAACAATTATTTCATCTTTAAAGTTAAAATCTAGTGCTAAGAACGGTTTATATAGTTGCATATATTCTGAATATGCAACTTGACCCAAATAAGGAGGGTCTGTAATTATAAGTTGAACAGAATTGTCAGGTAAATCCTCATTATTAATATATTGGCTACCCTTATGTAAAAGAGAATACTTGACATCAGATGAATAGTGCTGATGTAAGTATTTTATTGTGTTTTGAAATTTAGTAATTTTTTTATCCAACATATCAATAATGTTTTTCTCCACACAGTCAGTTTTAGGTATCCAAAGTGGCCACTGGGAGTTGGAATGTTTGTCTATTATTTTACACAAATGCAATACTGACATTAGGATATATTTAAAAACATCCTTTTGGGAATCTAAATTATTTATTATCCCAACAATTTGGTCTAGAACGGTAAAATTTCTGCCAGTAAAAATTTGACTTATATGTTGGTCTTTATATACAGCTATTTTTGTATTGTGCAAGAGTATTTCATCTTTAATGTTTTGTAAAGGTTTTAAAATGTTGATTGCTTCATAATCGGTACTGTCGGCTTCTTTTGTGCCTTTATTTGTGCAGATACAACGATAATTAATAGCTTTGATTTTTATTTCAGCTTGCCGACTTTCTTTGTCAAAAATAACAGATGTAATAACTGCATTTCCTTTACAGTTTGGGCATGTCGTGTAATAATAAGGGAACAATGTCTTTAATTCTTTTAGGAATAGGCTTGAATTTTTTTTATAATCATTCAAATTGTATTGCTTTAGCAATGTTTTAACTATAAATAATGGTGCTTCGTTGATTTCAACACCTATGCCTATGCGCTTATTATCCTTTTTGATTGCTTCAAGCAGTGTTACTCCAGAGCCTAAAAATGGGTCGAATACAATGTCACCTTGCGAACTTAAATTTTCAATCAAAATATTACATATATTATAGGGCTTTTGAGACCAATAAATATGCGAATCATATAATGCATTTCTATTGCTTGCTGAAATATTTGCAATTTGTTCTTTTAAGCTGCTAATGTTCAGTATGGGCATTTTTATTGAACCCCCTTACACATTACCAAATATTCCAATACTTTTTTGCTTTGAGAATTCCTATTATTTGAGTGTGTGTAATCTATAGACTCAACCTTAACATTAGGTTTTCCGAATGTATTTTCACATGTAAATATTATCTCCTGAATTGACATTACATATCTATTGGTTTTTTGTAATTCTGGTTCTTTTGGATATGCAAAACTGATTGCTAAATTTTTTTTATAGCAATTTGTATACTGTATTAATTCGGAGAAAGATTTTAAACAGCCTTGTTTTTGACTGAGTTGTGATTGAAATCTATTTTCTGTGTATAATCCTTTTGTATATCCTTTTTTAATAATAGTTGGTAATGGGTAGTCATATTTTGCGGCAACATTCAAAAGGTGATAGTATCTTGAATACTGCATATCTGTATATGGTGGATCGGCATAAATAAATCCAACTTCTTCTTGAATTTTTTTATTTTTTAATATATCTTTAAAATTCTCATTAAAGATAGCATTGCCATTATCAATATTAATGAAAGCTTCGCTGAAAAAACCCTCTAACTTTTTTAAAAACAACTCAGCAATAGATTTGTTTCTTTGTTTTTGTAATCTACCAATATTCTTACTTGGAGAAAGAGGTTGAGCCATATGTCCGTCTTTTGAAAATACACATTCTTTCATTGCAAAAAAAAGACATGAAAGCAATACGGATTTTAATTTTTTATTATTAGAAAAACTTTCAATTGCATAGCGTATTGAGTCAATTTCAAAGCATTGTTCTATTCCAAAATATGTACCTGCATAATATGTAGTAAATAGACTATAAATATTCTCTGAATAACCAAAGCTATTTTTAGAATTCCATATAGTTGGATAATCTTCATATAACTTTATTAATTCAGATCGATCATTGTCAGTTAGTAGTTTTTTTTCAATAATTAAATAATCACCAAATTTAGTGTTTAGTTTGCTTTGATTTTCAAGGTGTAATTTAGAAATATTATTTTTTAATTCTTCAATACTAATTCTTGAGGTCTTGCTAAGTAGAGCCTCGGCAATTATAGAGGAGTATTGTTCGCTGTCATTTGCAAACACTTTATAATCTTGCTTGAAACTGTAGCCAACACTACAAGAACCTGAAAAAATATCTAATATCGCTTTTTTTTCATCTATATAATTCAAAGTATTATTATGAATAAAATCAATTAAGTTTTTTTTGCTTCCTTGATAGTTAAGAATCGTAAATAAATCCAATATAAACACCACCCTTTGTACATAATTTAACATTGTAATTATATATCAAATTTAGCGAAAAGTCAATTACATATACGATAATTTTAAAAAAATATTTGCATCGCAGAAAATCAAGTCATAAAAATGTTTAAACAAATTTATATTAGTATATTTCCCTTCTTCACCTTAGTCAAAGATTTAAAAACCGAATTATAAGAATGACAAATCATCCATATAAGCTCATTATTTAGTGCAGTCCAACTAATAAAGACCATGTTTCAGTGTTCTTTATTAAAGCGATAGCCTGTTAAACAATAAAAAAACAAAAAAAATTTATTAGTTAAACTTTTTTACTTTATTTAACAATGTAATTATGCTATAATTACTGTAAATTAATACATATGAGGAATTAAAAAATGAAGATTAAATTTTTATTACTTATTTTAATATTAGTTGTAGTCCTTTCAAGTTGTTCTCCAAGTGGAACTGACTTGACAGGTTTCTTAAAGCCCCCTCAAACCTCAAAGGAAATGCAGGTTTTACAAGAAGCTATAAAAAGAATTTTAAAAGATAATACTTCTATGCTATTTCCTCTCTCCGGCAATTATAGAAATACTTTAATTATAAAAGATATAGATAATGATGAATTAGATGAGGCATTAGTTTTTTATTCTTCAAATGACGATAAAAAATTAGCTCATATATTAATATTAAAAATGGTTAGAGATAAATGGGTAATATTTACCGACATAGAAGGTGAAGGTAGTAATATTGATATTATTGATTTTATTGATTACAATTTGGATGGTAGGCAAGAACTATTATGTGGATGGGGTTCTTTAAGTAGTGAAAACAAGGGACTTTCTATTTATTCGCTATTTGAAAGTAGTCCTAAGGAACTATTAATCTTGCCTTACTCTTCAATTTTTATTACTGAAATTACAAAAGACCAACCTCTTGGAATACTCGCATTAATTAATTCAACTAATAATATTACCCCATTTACAGCAAAACTTATTTTAACTAAAGATAATATACCCCAAGTAGTTTCAGAATGTTCTTTAAATTATATGCCTAAATCATTTTTGTCATTAGCTTATGGTAGTTTAAATAAGGCAAATGCTTTTTACATTGATGAAAAGTTAGATGAAACTTATATTCAAACTGAAATTTTACAGTGGGATGGAAAACAATTATTAAACTTATCTGCAAATATTGATATAAGTAGTTTTGATGAAAATCTTAAACGTGCAAGCAACATTTTATGTCAAGATATTGATAATAATGGCTCAATAGAAATACCAAAATCTGCTGTTTTTGTTGAAAAACAAGCTATTATTAGTGTTGAAAACATTAAAGCAATTGAATGGGTAAACTTTAATGGTTCATCTTTTAAACACAATTCTTATTGTATAAGCAATTTAAATGAAAGATATTATATTACTGTTCCACCAAATTGGTTGGGTAGTGTTTATGCAAAAAAAGATTCGTTATCAAATAGAATAAATTTTTATTTTAAAAAGGATACAGTTGAAAACAATGAGCTATTATTTTCAGTTTTTGCTTATAATAAAATTGAATGGGATGAAAAAAAGAATATTAACGGATTTTCACTAATTAAGCAACAAAGTGATAGAATTTTTGCTGTAAAATATGAAAACACCAATAGCAATAAAGCAAAAGAATTTATTCCTTCTATTGATGAATTAAAGAAAATATTTGTTCAAACTACAATTAAACATACCTAAAATAATACTTTTTTGGAGGGATATATATTAATAAGATACTTGTTGTTGAAGATGAAATTGCAATTCGAGAACTTATTGTTTTTAATTTAAAAAGGTCGGGTTATACTGTTTTAGAAGCCGAAAGCGGAGAGCAAGCTTTAAAAATCTACGAATATAATGGTGATATTGATGTAGCTTTGCTTGATGTAATGCTCCCCGGAATTGATGGTTTTGAGGTGTGCAAGGTAATAAGAGAAACTGATAGTAGTATTGGAATTATTATGCTTACTGCAAAATCTCAAGAATCAGATAAAGTAGCAGGTTTATTGAAGGGGGCTGACGATTATATATCTAAGCCTTTTTCCCCAACGGAATTAATTGCAAGAGTTGATGCACTAATTAGGAGAGTAAATGCAACTCGTCAAAATATTGAAGAAAAATATCTAAGGTCAGGTCCATTTTCCTTAAATTTAAAACGAAGAACTTTAACAAAAGAAGGAAATATCATTGAAATTACTCAAATAGAATTTCTTTTACTTAAAACCTTAATGGAAAATAAAGATGTTGCTTTAAGCAGAGAAGGAATTTTGTCTATAGTTTGGGGAGATCAATATTATGGAGAACTTAAAATTGTTGATGTAAATGTTAGAAGACTTAGAATAAAATTAGAGGACAAATCATCCGAGCCACAATATATTACAACAATATGGGGCTACGGATATAAATGGGGAATTACGGAATGAATTTTAAAGGCATAACAAGACGGTGGTATATTAATGTCTTAGCAGTTGTTTTTTTAGTTTTGGTTGGTTTTGAAATAATATTTTCTGTCATAGTTTATAATTATTACTATGACAGTGTTGGTCAGCACCTAAAAGCAAGAGCTGAAATAACCTCAAGATTTTTCAATAAATATTCAAAAACTCAATATTCAGAATTTTATACTGGAGCAAGACAATTGGTTGACGATTTTACTGAAAAAGACAAAATTGAACTGCAAATTATTGACCTTGATGGAAAGGTTTTATTTTCATCAAATGGTTTCGTTCCATCCGTTTTGGTTATGACTAACGATGTTAAAAATGCTATTTGGGGTAATACCGAAAACTTTATTGGCAAAAATTCTTTTTCTAATGAAAATATTATGTCAGTTTCTTCACCTTTAAAAGATGCATCTGGAAATATCAGAGGAGTTGCACGATTTGTTGTTTCTCTTACTGAATTAGATAAATATATTTTGCTTTTTATTTCAGTTTCCATAGTGATTTCCATAATAATTATACTTTTGGTTTTCTTTTCTGGAAGATATTTTATTAGCTCAATTGTTAAACCCGTTAGTGATATTACTAAAACAGCTAAAGAAATAGCCAAAGGAGAACTTAACATTCGAATTGACAAAAAATATGACGACGAAATAGGTGAATTAGTTGATTCAATTAATAATATGGCTAATGAAATATCAAAAACCGATCATTTGAAAAATGATTTCATTTCGTCAATTTCTCACGAATTACGAACTCCACTCACTGCAATTAAGGGTTGGAGTGAAACAATGCTTTCTTGTGATTCAAAAAATGATACTGAAACAATTAATAAAGGCTTGAATATTATTAGCGAGGAAAGTCAGCGGTTAACAATTATGGTTGAAGAGTTGCTTGACTTTTCAAGAATGCAAAACCATGGCATTCAAATTGATTTGCAACCTATTGATGTTGGCAGTATTTTAATTGAAACCATTTATATTATGAAAGAAAGAGCCAGACGAGAAGGTATAATTATTGAGTTTTCTATTAAGGATGAACTGCCTGTTACTATTGGAGATAGTAATCGTTTAAAGCAGGTATTTATCAATGTTATTGACAATGCTGTTAAACATAGTGAAAAAGAAGGCAAAATTGATGTTACTGCTGAAAATGATGGCGAATATATTATTATAATAATTAATGATTATGGATGTGGAATTCCATTAGAGTTTTTGCCTAATGTAAAACAAAAATTCATTAAAGGTCCTTCTTCTAAGAGTGGAAGCGGGTTAGGACTTGCATTGGCTGATGAAATAGTTAAGTTACACAATGGACAAATTAATATTGAAAGTGTAGAAGATAAGGGAACTACCGTAAAAATTGTATTACCAATAATTGAAAAGGAAAGTTCAGATGATCAAAATAAAGTATAGTCAAATATACACTATAAAAGAAGGGGCTTTGTAAAACTATGAAAATAATCGTTGATGCTTTTGGAGGAGATAATGCTCCTTTAGAGATTATAAAAGGCTGTGGATTGGCAGTATCTGAATATGGAGTGGATATTGTTTTAGTAGGAAAAGGCGAAACAATAAATAAAATTATTTCTGAAAATAATATTTCCTCAAAAGGTATTATCATTGTAAATGCGAAAAGTGTAATTACAATGAAAGATAATCCTTTGTTAGTCATTAAGGGTAAAAAAGATAGTTCAATGTCTGTTGGTCTTTCACTTTTGGCAAATGGAGATGGAGATGCTTTTGTTAGTGCCGGAAACACAGGTGCATTGCTTTCAGGAGCAACCCTTATAGTTAAACGAATAAAAGGAATAAAAAGAGCCGCAATAGGTATTTTGATGCCTACAAATGAAGGTCCTGCTATGTTAATTGACGGTGGAGCAAATGTCGATGATAAGCCCGAGTATTTAGTTCAATATGGAGTAATGGGTTCAATATATATGAACAAAGTTCTTTGCATAAAAAATCCTAAAGTTGGACTTATAAATAATGGTTCAGAGGAAACAAAGGGAAACGAACTTTATCTTGAAACACATAGTTTGCTTAAAAATTCCCCTGTAAATTTTATAGGTAATATTGAAGGAAGAGATATTCCTTTGGGAAAAGCAGATGTTATTGTAGCAGATGGATTTACAGGAAATATTATATTAAAGACTGTTGAGGGAATGGGACTTGCCTTTATTTCTAATCTTAAAGATGTGTTTTATAAAAATGCTATTACTAAATTTGCCGCTTTGATACTAAAAAAAGAATTAAAAGCCTTTAAGAAAAAACTTGACTATACTGAATATGGTGGTGCCCCTTTAATGGGAATTTCAAAGCCTGTAATAAAAGCACACGGAAGTTCAAATGCAAAATCCTTTAAAAATGCTATAAGACAAGCAAAGCAGTTTTGCGAGGCAAATGTTATTAGCGAAATAAAAAAAAGTTTATAATAATTTTTTTATTTTAGTATTGACAATATTGAGCATAATGAATATTATCTTATTAGATGTCTTTATTAATAATAAAAGGAGGTGCTTTTTATGGTATTTGAAAAGGTTGCGGAATTAATCTCTGACCAGTTTGGAACTGATGTTGATAGTATTACTGTTGATTCTGCATTTGTTGAGGATTTAAACGCAGATTCTCTTGATGTAGTTGAATTAATTATGGCGATTGAAGAAGAATTTGATATGGAAATAGAAGATAGTGAAGTTGAAAACATAAAAACAGTTGGTGATTTAGTAAACTTTGTTAATGATAGAGTTTAGTGGCTTTTTGCCACAAAAATAGTGGCTAAAAGCCACAATGATATAAAGCAAGCTTTATGAAATACACTGCGGTGTATAAAATAATATTAAAAATCCCAAAAAGAGATTTTAATATATCATCCAGCACTTACTTTTTGTGCTGGATATCATTTTTTTTAACAAAAAATATATCATACTGCTTGGCAGTATATCATTAAATTTGCATTGTTTATTGCTTTGTGCTAAAATATTAGCAATTGGTATAAAGTAATAATGAAAAACGAACTTAAAAACATTTTAAAAACATAGGAGATTACATTGTGAAAAATAATATACCTATTAATAAAGTGTCAAGTGATTATGCAAAATTATTAAATGCTTTTATAAACAGTGCAGTTACAATTGAAAATGATAATATTATAAGTATATTTTTAACAGGTAGCTTTGCCAGAGGAGAAGCCACTGAAAATTCCGACTTGGATATTTGGTGTGTTTTTAAAACATTGGACTCATCAACATTATTTAAAATAGGTGAGATAGTTAGAAATTTACCGATTTCTTATAATAATCTTGAAATTAATGCTCAATGCTTGACACTTGATGAACTTAAAAGCAAGAATTTTTCAAAATTTCTTGCTTATCCTATTGTAAACCTTGAAGGCATTTTACTTTTTGGTATTGATTTAGCAATAGAAAAAGCAAAAACTTATGATGTTGAAAAAATATATAAAGAAATGATTGCAGAAATTTTATTAAGTGTTAGACATTATATCGCAGTTAAAGAACCTGTTGAAAAGTTAACACATCAAAAAATTAAAACATGGGTATTAAAGCCGTTAATGTTTGCACTTCGCCTTGAAAGATATTTACACACAAAACAGTACCCTCTTACAATTAGTGATTTATCTAATGCTTACAATCCTACACTAATTTCAATAAAGTATTATATTGATAAGAACAAATGGGATTTTGATTTAATAAATAACTACTATTCTACTCTAAATGCTTTACATAATGAAATAGAAAAATTATTAAAATAAAAAAGCGATGGAAAATTTTTCACCGCCTTTAATTTCTTTAATTTTTTTAACTGTTACCAATTAATGATTTGCAATAATCTTTAAGTTTTGGAATGTCTTCGGTAATAGTTTCATAAGTAGCTAAAACACTCATATTGCCATAGTTATGTGCAAATATATTTCTCATACCTTTAATATTTTTCCAAGGAACCTGATTGTTTTTTGATTTAAATTCATCACTTAGTTGGCTTGATAACTCTCCAATTTGTAAGATACACATTGAACAAGCATTTTGATATACAAAATCATTTTCAAATATTTCAAAAGATTTCCCAAATCTATTTACAGTGTTTTCAATTTGTTCACAATAGTCAATAATTCTTTTTATTATTGTAATATCTTTATTTAGGTAATTCATATATTAAAATTGCCTCCTTATCAATATTATCTTTAAAAACCTTATTATTTATATCGGTTGTAACAACATCAACTTTTGTCTTGAATGTTTCTTCAAGTTCACTTTTAAAACCTGAAAGTTCAAATAAACCTCTTATTTTCCCTTTATCAACAAATAAATCTATATCACTATTTAAATTTTGCGTTCCATTAGCATAAGACCCAAAAAGCAAAACACGATTAACCCCATAACTTTTTGCAATTGAAGTTACTTTGTTTTTTATTTGGTCAAAAGAATAAATCATTTATTTATCACTCCCTTAATATTATTATACCTTAAATGTAAAAAAAGTCAATTAATTTGGAGGCTTTATGAAAGAATTAGAAGAAAAAATAGGATATAAATTTAAGAATGAGAAGTTATTGCTTTTAGCTCTAACTCATTCTTCCTATGCAAATGAAATTAAGGATAAATCTTTAAGCAATGAAAGGCTTGAATTTTTAGGAGACAGTGTATTGGGAATAATTACAGGTGAATATTTGTTTAATCAATACAAGCAGTTTCCTGAGGGCGAACTTACAAAAATGAGGGCGGCTTTAGTTTGCGAACAGTCTTTACTGCTTTATTCAAAAAAATTGGGAATTGCAGATTTTGTTAGGCTTGGCAAAGGCGAGGAACAAACAGGAGGAAGAGAAAGACCTGCTTTGTTAGCAGACGCATTTGAAGCACTTTTAGCCGCACTTTATCTTGATGGCGAGTTGAAAGCTGTTAAGAAATTTTTTGAGCCATACTTAGAGGAATTTGCTCCGCTGGCTGTAAAGGGTATGACCTTTAAGGACTATAAAACAATATTGCAAGAAGTTGTTCAAAAAAAGCCCGGCGAGTTAGTAGAATATGTCATTATAAGTGAGCAAGGGCCCGACCACAATAAGGTATTTGTTGCTCAGGTTCATTTGAATAACAAAATTTTAGGAACTGGCGAAGGGAAAAGCAAAAAAGATGCAGAACAAGAGGCGGCAAAAGTTGCATTAGAGCTTTTGGGGTTATAAAAGAGAGATGGAAATGAGAAATTTAAACTTTTGAGAGGATGAATTTTTTTTGACAGCAATTGATAAATTTAAGAGGTTAGTTAATGGTAAAAAAATTGATGTAATCGGCATTGGTATTAGCAATACTCCTTTAATTGATAAATTGCTTCAATTAGGGGCTTTAGTTTGTGCAAGGGATAAAAAAACAAAAGATGAATTGGGCGAAATTACAAATGAGTTAATTAGTAAAGGCGTTCATTTGTTTTTAGGAGAACACTATCTTGAAAATATAGATGGAGATATAATTTTTCGCTCGCCCGGTATTCGTTTTGATAAAAATGAATTATTACAAGCCACTAAAAAAGGAGCAATTTTGACAAGTGAAATGGAAGTTTTCTTTGAACTTTGCCCCTGTAAAATTATAGCGGTTACAGGGAGCGACGGTAAAACTACAACAACAACAATAATATATAAATTCTTAGAAAAACAAGGGATAAAATGCCACTTAGGAGGAAATATCGGTAAACCTCTACTCCCCTATTTAGATGAAATTTCTAAAAATGATATAGTAGTTTTAGAACTTTCAAGTTTTCAATTACAAACTATGAAAAAAAGCCCCAATATTGCAGTAATAACAAATATTACACCTAATCATCTTGATTGGCATTCCTCTTATGAAGAATATATTACTTCTAAAAAAAACATTTTCTTATTTCAAAAAAAAGACGATAGATTAGTTCTAAATTTTAATAATGAAATAACAAACAGCTTTCAAGATGAGGCAATAGGCGAAGTTTTTAGTTTTTCTTCTGCTAAAAAACTTGAAAACGGAGTTTATTTAGAAAATGATAAAATCATTGCTGTTAAAGACGGCAAGGAAAATATTATTATGTCAACTAAAGATATTATACTTGTTGGCAAACATAATACAGAAAATTATTTGGCGGCAATTTGTGCTACTTATGGCTTGGTTTCAAATGAGAGTATAAAGGCTGTTGCAAAAGAATTCGGCGGAGTGCAACATAGATTAGAATTAGTTAGAGAATTAAACTCAGTTAAATATTATAATAGTTCAATAGATAGTAGCCCAAACAGAACAATTATCACACTTAGCACCTTTTCTGACAAAGTTATTTTAATATGTGGTGGGAAAGATAAAGGAATCCCATATGATACTATTGGAGAGCCAATTGCAAAAAATGTGAAAATATTACTTACAATAGGAAAAACAGCAGATAAAATAGAAAACTCTTTAAAAAAAGCTTTAGAAAAAACAAATGAGGGAAAAGATATTGAGGTAATAAGATGTTTTTCTTATGAAGAGGTTGTAAAAACTGCTTTTAATAAGGCAAAAAAAGGCGATATTGTGCTTTTATCCCCTGCCAGCACAAGTTTTGATATGTTTAGTAACTTTGAAGAACGAGGGGATACTTTTAAAAGGCTTGTAAATTCACTTTAAAGGAGTATAAATTTTGGAATTATTAAAGGATATTTTGTTGCAATTATCAATGGCTTATGCACCAAGTGGAAGAGAACATACGGCTACTGAAATAATTGAAAAGTTTTTACTTAAATATACTAAGGACATTAAAAAAGATGCCTTAGGCAATATTATTGCGGTTATTCCCTCTAAAAAAACTAATGCAAAAAAAATAATGCTTGATGCTCATTATGATGAAATATCTTTAATGGTAACAAATATTGATGACGATGGTTTTGTAAAGTTTACAAGCCCATTTGGAGTGGACATTCGTTCTCTTTTGGCAAAAGAGGTAATTATTCATGGAGTGCAAGAAGTTTTTGGTATCGTGTCTTCAAAGCCTCCTCATTTACTATCTGATGAGGAAATGCAAAAAGCATATAAGGTTGAGGATTTAGCAATTGATATAGGTTTTAATAATGAAAAGGCAAATAAACTAATTAATATTGGAGATAGTATTACTTTTAAAGCAAGAACAACTAATTTAAAAAATGATATTATTTGTGGCAAGTCTGTTGATAATAGAGCAGGTGTAACAGCAATTATTGGTTGTTTAGAACTACTAAAAAACATTAATTTAGAAGTTGAATTAATTGTCTTATTTAGTGTTCAAGAGGAAGCAGGAACTAAAGGAGCAAAAGTTGGTGCATATACTGTAAACCCTGATACTGCAATTGTAGTTGATGTTTCGCACGCTTTTACTCCTGATGCAAGTAAGGACGAAACAGGAGAAATGGGCAAAGGTGTTATGATTGGAATTTCTCCAATACTAAAAAGAGAAATTTCGGCAGAACTTACCCAACTTGCTAAGGAAAACGAAATTCCTTTTCAAACAGAAGTTATGTCTGATAATACAGGAACTAATGCCGCCTCTATACAAATTGCACGAAGTGGTATTCCAACCGGATTAATATCTATTCCTTTAAAATATATGCACAGTCCTTGCGAGACGGTAATGTTAAGCGACATTGAATGTGTTTCAAGGCTTTTAGCTGAGTTTGTAAAGGGAATAAGGGAGGGCGAAACGATATGATTAAAAGCGTTTTGCATAGGCTTTGCTCACTTTCTGGAGTTTCGGGGTGCGAAGATGAGGTTGGTGAGTACATTGTTTCTGAACTAAAAGGTGTAGCAGAGGTTAAAATTGATAATTTGGGTAATATAATAGCATTTAAAAAGGGCAAGCAAAGGTCTTTGAGAAAAGTGCTTTTTTCTGCTCATATGGACGAGGTTGGATTAATTATTACCAAAATAAATGACGATGGATATTTACGATTTAGCACTATTGGTGGTATTGACACAAGAGTATTAATTAGTGCAAGAGTTAAGGTAGGCAAAAACAAAGTAAACGGTATTATAGGAATTAAAGCTGTTCATTTGCTTTCAAAAGAAGAAAAAACTACTGTTCCAAAACTGTCCTCATTATATATTGACATTGGTGCAAAAAACAAAGATGACGCGTTAAAATATATAAATGAAGGAGATATTGCAGAGTTTGACTCTGATTTTGTTGAATTTGGAGACAATTATATTAAAAGCAAGGCAATTGATGACCGATTTGGTTGTTTAGCTCTCATTGAACTTTGCAAGAAGGAACTTTTATATGATACTTATTTTGCATTTACAGTCTCTGAAGAAATAGGTTTAAGAGGTGCTTTTGCCTGTGCTTATGAAATTAAGCCCGAAATTGTTGTAGTTGTGGAAGCCACTACTGCCGTTGATTTAGCGGATATAAAAGGAGAAAATAAAGTTTGCAGTCTAAATTGCGGGGCAGTTATTCCCTTTATGGATAAGCAAACGATTTATGATAAAAAGTTATTTAAATTTGCTACAGAATTAGCAAATGAAAAGCAAATTAAGTGGCAAACAAAAACTAAAATTGCAGGCGGAAACGATGCAGGTGCATTTCAGAGGAGTTTAGCAGGCATTAGGGTTTTATCTGTTTGCGTTCCTTGCCGTTATCTTCACACACCATCTTGTGTAATTAATTTTTATGACTGTGAACATACAGAAAAACTATTATTTGAACTTATACAAAAATTAGGAGGCGAAAGCAATGTTTAATACATTAGAAAAACTAATTAATATCCCATCTCCAAGTGGGTTTGAGGAAAATATAGCAGAATTTATTAAAATGGAGATTTCACCTTTCGTAGATAAGGTTTATATTGATATTTTAGGAAATGTAATTGCAAGGAAAACCGGCATGGGTGCAAAGATTATGTTGACTGCTCATATGGACGAAATTGGGCTAATTTCAACCTTTGCTGATGAACAGGGTTTTATCCGTTTTTCAACATTAGGCTGTCCAGATTTAAAAAGTTTCGTTTCAAACAAAGTTTCTTTTTTAAATGGTGTTAATGGTATATTAGGCTATGAAAAAAAATGCGAACTAAAAGATTTTTCTTTTGAAAAATGTTTTATTGATATAGGTGTTTGCAATAAAGAAGAAGCATTGGCATTAGTCCCAATTGGAACTGCAGCCGTAATTAATAGTTCTATTATTATGCAAAATAATAAAATAATAAGCAAAGGTTTAGATGATAAAATAGGTGTGTTTATTCTAATTGAGGTCATTAAGAAAATAGCAGGCTCGCCAAATGATTTAAGTTTTGTTTTTACAGTTCAAGAGGAACTTGGATTAAGAGGCGCTAAAACTGCCTCTTTTGAAATTGAAGCTGATTATGCTATTAATGTTGATGTAACTTCAACTAGAGATATTAGCACAGATAATAAAATGGCTGTTAATTTGGGGAAAGGTGTAGCGATAAAAATAAAAGATAAAGGAATAATTTGTCATAAAAAAATGACCACTACTCTTATTGAAACTGCAAAAAGTGGTGAAATTCCATATCAGTTAGAGGTTTTAGAACAAGGTTCAACTGATATAGGAACTGTGCATATATCTAAAAGTGGTGTAATTTGTGGAGGCATATCAATCCCTGCACGATACATTCATAGCCAAAATGAAATGGTGGATACTGATGATGTAAATAATGCAATAAAGTTGTTGATTTTTTTATTGGAAAAAGGAATTATTTTTTTAAGTTGACTTTTGTCTATTTCCATTGTAAAATAAAAGTATAATTTGTATCTATTTGGAATTTCATTACAAATAATCACTATTAAAATTATTAACATAATAACCGTTTATAAGAACTAATGACATAAAAATTTATTTTAATGGGGGATATTTATGGGAAAATACACTTTTTTCGTTTGTGATAATTTTTATCCAGAATTCAAAAAAGTAATTGAAAATGAAAAATATGATGACATTTTCGTTAAATCCTTTCCTCGCCTTTGCGAAAGCAAAAAAAATGAGAATGAAGTAAAAAAAATGTTTTTTGAATTTGTTAATAATAATGAGGAAGGACAAATTTATTGTGGAAAAAAGTGCACTGTATTAAATGAAATCCCAAATAATTCATCTTTGAAAATTCATTCGTCGGAACAATGTTTTTTTTATTATGCAAACGAAACATTTATGAATTATGTTATTTCAAAGGGCGGTTATATTATTGGTGTTGGTTGGCTAAATAATTGGGAAGAACTTCTTGAAAAAGAAGGATTTTCTCAATCTTCGGCAAGAAGTTTTTATAAGGATTTTTGCAAGGAATTAGTTTTCTTTGATAGTGGAATTGATGAAACAGTTTATAAAAAATTATCTGAAGTTTCACGATATTTAGATATATCCTACATTGTTATCCCTTTTACTTTAGAAACAATTAGTATATTGATTAAAGGTGCTGTAAACGATTGGCGTTTAAATAAAAAAACTAAAGAATATGCTTCTTCTATTTTAGAAATTAAGACTCATTTTAGTGAAGTATCATCTGTAATTGAGTCAATTAGCAAAATTTCCTCCTACTCAAATAAAAGAGAAACAATAGATAGAATAAAAGATGTTTTTGTTCACATTTTAGGTTCTCGACATTTTCACTATTGGGATATTGAAGCAGAAAATTTGCCAAATAAAATTAAAGAATTAATTGACGATAAAAAAAGAATATATCTTAATTTAGATAATAATAAATTTTGCGTTAAAATTCTAAATAATGAAAATGAATTATTTGGAGTGTTTGAAGCTGGGGATTTTATTAGTCCTCAAAATTATGATAACTATTTAAATATAGCTATTGACATATCTTTTGTATGTGGAATGGTTCTAACTAATATTGAACAGTATGATAAATTAATTAAGGTTAAAAACGAATTAGAATTTATAAGTACCCACGATACTTTAACAGGTCTATATAATAGAACCTATGTAAATGAATTGTTAAAGGAAAATGAATCAAATGAATATTTAGCAGTTTTTCTTTGCGATATTGATAAATTAAAATTTGTTAACGATAATTTTGGGCATTTAGAAGGGGATAAATTAATTATTAATATTTCAAATATCTTAAAAAAATGTTTTAGAGAAAGTGATATAATAGCTCGAATTGGAGAAGATGAATTTGTTGCTATTTTGCCTAATTGTGATATTAATATGGCTGAAATTTTTGAAAATAGAATTTCAAAAGCAATTAATTCTATAAATATTGAAAACAATAACGAACAATATAATTTAAGTGTATCTTTAGGCTTTGCAGTGGCAAATAATAAAGTTTCAACAATTGAAAAACTAATGAAACAAGCAGATATACTAATGCATAAAAATAAAAGCAAAAAAAAGCGGACTAAATAAATAGTCCGCTTTTTTTAATGCGTTTTTTACAAAACTTCTTCAGGTTGCTTTTTAAACATATCCCTTACCTTGTCAATTAAATCAGGAACTAAAGCTATCAATCTATCTGTAGAAGTGCTGGCACCAGATATTTGCAATAATTTTACTTGCCCATTATTTACAACCAAAAATGCTATTGGAGAAATTGAAATTCCCGCACCACTACCGCCTCCAAATAAAGTGCCTTCCGTTTCTTTTTGAGTTGCAAAATCAGAACCTCCAGAAGCGAAGCCAAATGAAACCTTTGAAACTGGAATAATAATTGTTCCGTCTGGAGCGGTTATAGCATCTCCAATAATGGTATTTACATCAACCATTTCCTTAATGCTTTGCATAGCTGTGGACATTAATCCTTGAATTGGATGTTCCATATTATTTACACCTTCCTTTATTTTTATTAATTTTTTTTATGTTATTTGATAGTTTAAGGGCTATAATTAATATACTTATGACTTTAGCCTTCAATTCTGTTTTAAAGATAATACTTGCAGTTAATTCGTTATATATAGGAATAATTTGTACTAAAGGTTTATTTACATAAATAATATTTTGAATTAAGCCAATACTCCCGTATATTGATGAATATAATGCTCCGCAAGCAATGGCAGTTTCGGCCGCATCATTAATTCCAATTGTCATTTTAATGTTTAATTCATTGACAGTAATTTTATGATTTATTGAAGAAATAACAGTTGTAACATAATTGAACAATTTGGTAAATTCTATTTTTTTTTGTTTATCTTTTTCATTTAATTTATTAAATGAATTATCAACAAACCTTGAAATAAATTTATTAAGAGGATAAACATTAAATTTAAACCACAAAAGTTTTAAGGCAATATTTAACTTTTTCTCTTTAGAATAGTTAATATATATCCTTAAAGTAGAAAATAACAATACTAAACTTATTATTACCAATATAAAGAGAATAATCAATAAAATTTGCATTTATTTTACATTCCTTTTTTATTCTTCTATAGAAATTTGTTGATTATCTAATAGCTCTGGTAAATCCGGAAGGTCTGCTAAGGTAGAAATTCCAAAGCATCTTAAAAAATTAGCTGTAGTTCCATAAAGTAATGGTCTGCCGGGAGCATCTAATCTTCCCTTTTCCTCAACTAATGCTTTATCAATTAAATTTACAATAACTGCGGAACATTCAACTCCTCGTATCTGTTCTATATATGCCCTTGTAACAGGCTGATTATACGCAATAATTGCCAAAACCTCTAAAGCGGCAGGAGACAATACGACATTTCGTCTATGGTCTAATGCTTTTTTTATGTGTTCACTGTATTCTTCTTTGGTACAAAGCTGGTATTTATCTTCTAATTTAACAAGTTTTATTCCCCTTGAATCATCTAATATATATTCGTCGGATATTTTTGTAAGCAAAGAGCAAAGTGATGATTTATCCATCTCCAATATTTCGCATAATTTTTGCAAGGATATTGGTTCACCATTTGCAAAAAGAACACTTTCTATAATTGCACTTGTTTCTTTTATGTTCATACTAATGACCTTTCCTCTCATCGTTCAAGGTTTTACAATGAATAATTTATAAGCCAATAAAATTTATTCTTTCTATTTTTTTAGCTTTTCCAGAATTTTCATCAATATCAATAATAACTGCATTAAGCATTGCCTCTCCAATTGCTTGTTCAAAATGAATTGGCTGTCTACTCACAAATTTTTTAACAATAATATCAGTTTTGATGCCTAAAATTGATTGGTATGCACCTGTCATCCCTATATCTGAAATATAAGCAGTTCCAAAAGGTAAAATTTGTTCATCAGCAGTTTGGGTATGAGTGTGAGTTCCTAAAACGGCACTAACCTTTCCGTCAAGGAAAGCCCCTAAGGCTTTCTTCTCGCTTGTAGCCTCTGCGTGAATATCTATTATTATATATTTAGTTTCATTTTTAATTTCTTCTAAAATATTAATTGCAGTTTCAAATGGGCTATCGATTGGGTCCATAAACACAGCACCCAAAAGATTTATTACACATATAGAATATTTGCCACAATCAAATAAAGTGTAACCTCTTCCTACACATTGCTTTGGATAATTTGCTGGGCGAATTATATATGGATTATTTTCTAAATAATCATATATTTCTTTTTTATGCCAAATATGATTACCAGTTGAAATAACATCCGCTCCAGCATTAAAAATATCCTTCGCACTTTCAGGAGAAATACCATTACCCTTAGCACTATTTTCCCCATTTACAATAGTAAAATCAGCTAAATATTCTTTCTTTAATCTTGATAAATGTTTTGTTAAAAATTCTCTTCCACATTCACCAACAATATCTCCAACAAATAAAACATTCATACCTTAGCTCCATTCAATGCAAAATCTAACCTCTAACCTCTAACCTCTAAAAGCCCGCCACGTTGTGCGACGGGCTTTTAAAATTTACTTAGCATATTCTATTGCACGATTTTCTCTAATAACATGAACTTTAATTTGACCGGGATATTCAAGTTCGCTTTCAATTTTATTAACAATATCTCTTGCCATTATAACTAACATATCATCGTTAACCTCTTCAGGTCTGACAATAATTCTTATTTCTCGCCCAGCTTGAATGGCAAAAGATTTATCAACTCCTGCAAAGGAATTTGAAATTTCTTCTAATCTTTCAAGCCGTTTTATGTATGATTCTAAGTTTTCTCTTCTAGCACCCGGACGAGCCGCCGAAATTGCATCAGCTGCTTGAACCAAGCAAGCAATAACTGTTTTTGCCTCAACATCACCATGATGAGATTGAATAGAATGAATAACTTCGTTATTTTCCTTATATTTTTTTGCTAAGTCTACACCAATTTCTACATGAGAACCGTCAATTTCATGGTCTAATGCTTTTCCTATGTCGTGAAGTAAGCCAGCTCTTTTTGCTAAATTAACATCTATTCCTAATTCAGCAGCAATAACACCGGATAAATAAGCTACCTCAATAGAATGATTTAATACATTTTGACCATAACTAGTTCTGTATTTTAGTCTCCCTAAAATTTTAATTAAATCTGGATGAACATTGTGAACGCCGGTTTCAAATGCAGCTCTTTCACCTTCTTGCTTAACGATAGCATCAACTTCTTTGCGAGCTTTTTCAACCATTTCTTCAATTCTTGTAGGATGAATTCTACCGTCAAGTATTAATTTTTCAAGTGAAAGCCTTGCTATTTCTCTTCTTATAGGATCAAAACTTGATAGAGTTATCGCCTCTGGAGTATCATCAATAATTAAATCAACTCCTGTAAGTGTTTCAAGAGTTCTAATATTTCTACCTTCTCTGCCTATAATTCTTCCTTTCATTTCATCATTTGGTAATACAACTACTGAAACAGTAGCCTCAGCAACAAAATCAGAAGCACATCTTTGAATAGCTAAAGAAATCAATTCCCTAGCCTTAGAATCGGAAGTTTCTTTTATTTCCTGTTCAATATCTTTTATTTTTATTGCCGCTTCGTGCTTAATTTCTGATTCAAGAGATTTTAACAAATAGTCTTTGGCTTGCTCTGCTGTATAACCTGAGATTTTTTCAAGCATAGCCAATTGGCTCTTTTTAATTTCTAAAGTTTCTAAAGTCGCAGCTTCAACATTTTTTATCTTATCTAATAAGATATTTTCTTTATTTTCAATAATTTCAGTTTTTTTGTCAAGTTGTTTATCCTTTTGTTGAACCCATCTTTCTTGCCTTAAAACTTCATTTCGTCTCTCCTTGATTTCCATTTCTATCTCAGACCTGTTTTTGAAAATTTCGTCTTTGGCTTCAATTAATGCTTCCTTTTTTCTCGTTTCACCCGCTTTAATAGCATCATTTAGTATTCTTTTTGCTTCTTCTTCTGCCGAGCCTAATTTACCCTCGGCAATTTTCTTTCTATAAGTAACACCAAATATAAATCCAACTATAACTGATACAATACCTACTATTATTGATATTATTATTCCTATTGCATCCATATTAAATAATTTTACACCTCCTATTTTTTTTTTTGTTTTTTAAATAAAAAGATAATAATCTATTAACCATATATGTACAAAAAGCCACTTACTTACAAATTGCACTTATTATATTTTACTCTTAAAAATAGATTATGTCAAGAAAAATAACTATTACATTTTTTTTATTATTTATGGGTGGATAGAAAAATTATATAAATGGAAAATTTGATAGACAAATATAATAATTTGCATTATAATTTTAATGAAAACTTTTCGTTAATATTTTTTTTAGGGGGATTATTTATTTTGTCAAATTTATTTATTATACCTAATGAAATTCCAAAAGAAATAACAGAAATATTACATAGCAATGAAAATGTCCGTATTGAAAGAATTATTTCAAATGGGCAATGCTCTCCAGTTGACTTTTTTTATGACCAGCAAGAAACCGAATGGCTTTTTCTTTTGCAAGGAAAAGCAATAATTTCTTTTAAAAATAATGAAAAAATTACCCTAAATAAAGGTGATAATTTATTTATACCAGCACACAAAAAACATAGAGTTGAAAAAACAAGCACAAACCCACCTTGCATTTGGATTTGTGTTTATTATAAATAAATTGTAATTGGAAATGATTAATATGAAACTAAAAAAAACTTTTTATACTCAAGATGTGTTGATAGTAGCCCCATCTTTAATTGGCAAGTTATTATGCAGAAAACTGCCTAACAAAGAAATACTTAAATATCGCATAATTGAAACAGAAGCCTATAAAGGCGAACAAGATACAGCATGCCATGCTCACAAAGGGAAGACACTTCGCACTGAAGTTATGTATCACAATGGTGGATGTGCTTATATATATTTTGTTTATGGAATGCATTATCTTTTAAATGTAGTAACAGGAAAAGAAAACGAGCCTCAAGCCGTCCTAATCCGCTCGGTTGAAGGCTTTAACGGACCAGCTAAGCTTACAAAAGCAATGCAAATAGACAAGTCTTTAAATGGTGCCGACCTTTTAGCAAACCAACTTTGGATAGAAGATGACGGTTTTATAGCAAAACTCAAAGCCTCAAAAAGAATTGGTATTGACTATGCCTGTGATATATACAAAAATATTGAGTGGAGATGGACTATAAGCAATTAACAATGAACAAAATTTAAACGGGCGTGAATATACAAGTTTAAGAAAAAGGTTAGATCTGATATTATTAAATTTAAGAATAGAAAACTAATAATTACTATCCTAACTCCTCATTCCTCATTCCTCATTCCTCATTCCTAATTATTAACCTTTTGCCCTCTTTTTTAATATACTGTTAAAGTATTTTAGAAAGGAGTTTTATTTATAGATGAAACATTAGAAGTTGTTGGTTGTTTTGGAGAAAGCTCAATGCAATATGCCGATACATTAAAGGAATTCATTATGGCTGAACTATTGGATAGTCGTTATTATACCATTTTATCTCAAAAAGCCCCAAACAAAGAAACTACAAGAATATTTAAAAACATGGCAAACGATGAATATAAACATGCAAAGAGATTTGCGGCTGCATATTTTTTAATTACAGGGAAAACTTATTTTCCTTCCTATAATGAGTTGCCACCAGTAATAGTTCCTTCGTATAAAGAAGCATTAAGAGATAGATATATGGCACAAAGTAAAGATGCAATAAAATATCCACTATTTGCCGCACAAACTACTGACCCTTGCTTAAAACATATGGCTATCAAAACAGGTAATGATGAAGAAAAACACGCAGAAATTATATATGAATTAATTGAAAATTTGGTATAAATTCGTATCAATTAGTAAACATATTTAAAAATAAATTACCCTTGCTCTAATGCTTTGATTTTACAAATCACATATAGGGCAAGGGATTATTTTGCTATTAATATTTTGTTTATCAATTCTAAACAGGCTCTTCAGGAATAATTACATCCAAAATAATATACAAAATTATACCGCCTATAAAGAATCCACAAAAAATAGAGATTACTGCATAAGCCACTCGGACAATTGTGCTATCAATTCCAAAATATTGAGCTATTCCACCACATACACCGTCAATTTTCTTATCTGTTCTTGACTTATAGAGTTTTTTTCCTTCCATTAATACACACCCCTCTTTACAATTCAAAATTGAAAATAGACAATTGGTAATTTATTATTTACCTTTCAATGCTCTGTCAAGCCAAATGCTTGCAATATCCATTGCATTGTAAAGCCCGTCCTTTTCTGACTTTTTAACAACAATATCCTTAGCCTTTAAATCTGTATCAGTATGTTGAAGCTGAATTGAAACCTTAGTTGCAACATCCAAATCCTTATTTTTTTCAGTTTCTAATATTTGCATCATAATAACAAATTTATCCGATAAATTACCATAATAAATAATATCACCACATCGGACTAATGGATACCCTTTATACATTAAAAACTTTTCTTTTAATTTTTTGGTTGCCATAATATGCCTCATTTCAAAATAATTTATTTAATAATATCATTATATTAATATTTCTAAATAAATATATCACATTATTTATTTTTTGTAAAGAAAAGATAGGATATATTTATTTTATTATTTGTTGGTAAATTGATTTTTGAATTTTTTTTCTGCTTATATTTTTTTTAAAAAGTCTTGTAAAAAACCATAGAAAATGGTAGAATATTATAATATAATGAAATAATATATTTGTTAAATCTCTTTTGGTGGTGATTTAATGGCATATAAAAAGAAAAAGAAAAAGAAAAATATTAATATAGCTTTAATATTTGCTATATGTGTTGTAACAACTTTCTTTTCTGTAATGCTTTTAACTCGCAACCTTTTTTCAAAAGATATTTATGCTGAGCCTGCACCCAGTAGCCAAACTGTTTCTGATACTATTAGTAGTGAAACACCTACAGTTTCAATAGAAGAAACTGAAAATATACTATTAAATGAATTTAAAATAAACCCTATTGCCGATAATTTATCTATAAAGGCTATGAATATTCGTATTGGCCAAGACAAAGATTTTCCTTCAAATTCAGTAAAGTCGCAAAAAGCCTTAGAGCAAGAATTAAAAGGAATTTTAGATTACGCTAAAAATCTCGGTATGAATTCTGTGGTTATAGATGCTACTCCATTTGCCAATGCAATTTATCCTTCAAATATTCTCCCTCTTAGCAATTCTATTTATTCAAAAGAAGGAATAACTGCCGAATACGACCTATTAAAATTTACAATTGATGAGGCAAAATCAAGAAACTTAAAGGTTATTGCTTCAATTAATCCTTTGCTTGTTTGTCCGCCAAAAGGTGATACTACCAAATATAAAGCAATAAATGAAGAATCAACTGTTAAATTAGATGATGGTTCTATTTATTATAACCCTTCTTTATTTGAAGTCCGAGATTTAATTGAAAATGTTGCAAAAGAAATTGCATCCTATGATTTATATGGAATAATTTTAGAAGATATTAATTATCCCACTAAGGATTTCAATGATAATTTAGCCTATTTAAAAAGCGACAGTAATTTATCTATAGAAGATTTCAGAAGAAGAAATACTGACTTAATATTAGTTAAAAGTATTAGTGCAATAAAAACTATTAATCAAAACATATTAGTTGGTGTTAGTTGCTATGGAATTTGGGACATTTATGATAATCAAACTGATGGAATTGATATTAAAGCTCAAAAATCATCATATAATGATTACTATGCTGACAGTTTAAACTGGATAAACAAGGGCTATATTGATTTTCTATGCCCTAAAATAGAATGGTCAACCGAAAATAAAACATACTCTTTAAAGAAAATTTCCTCGTGGTGGGCAGAAAAAATAAATGATAGTGGCATTAATCTTTATTTTTCTCATCCTGCATATAAAGTCGGCGGGAAAGAAATTGGCTTTAATAGCATTTCTGAACTTTCAAAAGAATATGATTATTTACGAGGAATAGCTCAATATGGAGGAAGCTTTTTTGATAGTTATAAATCTTTAAAAGAAAATACAAATAGCACTGAAGCACTTGTTTTATTGTTCAAGGGGTTACTTGACTTTTCAACTATTAGCAATACTCTTGCAATAACCTCTCCAAAAAGCGGCACCACAACCGATATAGAAAACATTTCAATTAGGGGTGCTTGCGATAATAATTTTCCATTAACAATGAATGGCAAGACTATTAAACCTACTTCAAAGGGTATTTTTGCTATTGATGTAACCTTAAAGCCCGGTAAAAACTCGTTTAAATTTTCACATAAAGGAAAAACTCAAACATTAACTATTACATATAAAATTGTTGTTTTAAAGGATATTAGTCCTTCAACTGACATAGTTTTAAATGGCGACTCTTTGCTTAATGTTAGTGTTACAGCACATAAAGATAGTGTTATAAGCGGAGTATTTAATGGGCAAACAGTTACATTTGTTGCGGTAGCAAATGAAAGTGATAAAAATCATGATGAAAAAAGCGAAAACGCTGAATTTATTAAATATAGCGGTTCGTTTACAATGCCACAGGCAATAGATGAGGTTCAAAATTTAGGAAAAGCAACAGTAACAGCATCATTCAAAGGTTTTACTGAAGTATTAAAAACTGCAAATGTTAGTGTTAATGCAAAAGAAATTGTCCCTGTTGGTAATTATCATATTGTGGAAATAGTTTCTCCTTATGCACAATGCTATGATATTGACATTAAAAGCCATGCTTCAAGCCCTAATTTTTTCTTTTTACCAAAAGGAACAAAAGATTTTATAGAAAGCGAAATCTATGATACTACAAGTGGCAAAGACACTTCTCTCTGGGTGCTTAAAAGTGGACAAAAGGTTAAAAAAGCAGACTGTAAAGACTATAATATTAGCGAAATATTAAATAATGATATTACCTCAATTAAAACTGAGCAATTAAAAAAATCAACCATTATTACCTTTGAGGGAGCAAAAAATGCAATATATAAAGCAAGTTTTAATAACTCATTTCCAAATTTAAACAAAGCTGATTTTCAACCGAAATTTGATACTGCATTTGATGCAACTTTACTTGAAATAACATTATATAATACTTCAAATGCTCCTGATATTGAAATTTTTTCTTGTCCTATTATTAATAGTGTTACAAAAACAAAAATAGATGAAACAACTTATAAATACACATTTACATTAAAAGAAAAGGGCAAGTTTTTCGGGTTTAAGGTGGATTATAATGAAAATGGCGATATGTATTTAAAAATCAATAATCCTATCGTATTATCTTCCGATGTGGATAAACCATTAAATGGAATCAAAATAATGTTAGACCCGGGTCATGGTGGAATTGATGGAGGAGCCAATCCTTATCCTTCTTTGAAATTGCCTAATGAATGCCAACTTAATCTAATCATCTCAAATTATTTAAAAGATTATTTAAATGAATTAGGTGCTACAGTTATTATGACAAGGACGGATAATGAAACCACAGTATCCTTAGATGATAGAGTTCAAAAGGCTTGGTCCGAGCAACCTGATATATTTATTAGTATTCATAATAATAGTTATGGTTCAACTGCAAGAGGAGTAACAACACTTTACTTTTATGGTTTTAATTCAAACCTTGCAAAGGCTATACATAACTCGGTTTTGAGTGTTCATAAATATGCCAATGGGGGTAATAATTATAATAGTGTTACCCGTTATCAAACAACTCATATTCTTAGAAATTCGCAAACTATGTCATTACTTATTGAATGTGGTTTTATGTCCAATGCCGAAGAATATCAATGGCTTTGCGAACCTGAAACAGCACCAAAAATTGCAAAAGCAATAACCGATGGGTTAATGGAATACTTTAAAAGTTGAAAACTAATTTTCAATTACTGTGAATACTGACCACTAACTACTGACTACTATTTGGAGGTGTGGTATGGCTAAGCGATATAAAAAAGTGAACACAACTAAAAGAAAGCAGGTTGTTTTGGCATCTGTTGCATTAGTAGTATTTACAATAGTTATTGCCGGAGTAATTGTCAAGGCAAATCAAGGTTTGTTTAAAAGTGTTTTTAATAATAACAATTATACAATTATAAGTTCAGTTGTTTCTTCAAACGAAAATTCAATAACTTCAAGCGAAGTGCCTTCAAGCTATTTTTCATCGAAAATTATTGATGTTTTAAATTCATCAAGTAGTAATTTTTCTTCAGATATTTTAAGTTCAAAATCAACTTCAGAGCCAACCAAATCACCTACGCCTACACCTACTCCAATGCCTACGCCTACACCTAATCCTACAAACTCTCCTGTTCCAACCCCTGTCCCTACACCGAACATTCAAAATTTAACAATTATGGGGATAAACAATAGTGAAATAACAGCACAAAAAATGGTTGATTTTATAAGTTCAAAAAGTCCAGTGCTTAATTGCACTCCTTTAGAATTGGTAAATTTATATTTAAGTATTGGTGAAAAATATGGAGTTAGGGGAGATATAGCCTTTTGTCAAGCAATAAAGGAAACTAATTGGTTTAGATTTACAGGAGATGTAAAGTCAGACCAAAATAATTTCTGCGGTTTAGGTGCAACTGGAAACGGAGCCGAAGGAGAACATTTTTTTTCTCCACAAATTGGAGTAAGAGCACATATTCAGCATTTATTTGCATATGCCACAAAGGATAATATTCCTCAAGGTGAAACAATTGTTGACCCGAGATTTAGCCTTGTTAATCGTGGTAGTGCCATAAAATGGACTGGTTTAGCAGGAAAATGGGCTGTTCCAGGATATGATATTACATTATACACAAGTTTTGAACAAGCATTTTACAATAATGCAACCTACGGACAATTAATATTACAAAAATACAGCGATTTATTAAAATAACATAAATTTACATTTATCATTACTTGACTTATAATTTTAAAAGCGTATAATATAAATACCCTTATTTTTGGAGGAAATATGCTAAAGGATAACTTTCAAACAGTTGCTAAAAATAAAAAAGCTTATCACGATTACTTTGTTGAAGACAGCTACGAAGCAGGAATTGAGCTTTTTGGCACTGAGGTAAAGTCTATTCGTCAAGGCAAAGTCAATTTGAAAGAAGGCTATTGCTATATCGAAAAGGGTGAACTTGTTGTTAAAGGTATGCATATTAGCCCTTATGAAAAGGGAAATATATTTAATAAGGACCCTTTAAGAATCCGCAAATTGCTTATGCACAAAAAGGAAATAATGCGACTTTTGGGCTATGTAAAGCAAGATGGTTATTCTTTGGTGCCTTTATCACTTTATTTTAAAGGTTCAAAGGTTAAACTACAAGTTGGTCTTTGCAAGGGTAAAAAATTACACGACAAAAGAGAAACTGATGCAAGAAAATCCGCCAAACGCGAAATTGACAGAACATTAAAAGAAAGAAACAACTTCTAACTTCTAACCTCTAACCTCTAACCTCTAACCTCTAACTTCTAAATGGGGGCGTAACGGCTTCGACGGGGATTTTGAAACATTGTAAGCGGGTAGTGTTGCGAAACCACTTAAAAAATCGCAAAAATTAGTTTAAACGCTAACAAAAATTTAGCTTACGCTGCGTAATTAACGCAGTCGTCTATTTAAGAAGTACTGCGGTCTTAAAATAGGCGTCATTTAGCAGTCAACGCACTTTATTAAGCTTTGCGTAAAGTTGTGTATTATGAAGCTACTGAAAGTATAAGCCTGTTGTTCGGCGCATACCAGAGGGAATGTTAAATAAACAACTACACCCGTAGAAAACATTTTGAATGAGTTTTCGGACAGGGGTTCAACTCCCCTCGCCTCCACCA
>CAZFQD010000009.1:0-32637 GCA_964520885.1 uncultured Oscillospiraceae bacterium
TAACAATTCCTCTTTTTTTCATATGAATCCCCTCTTAACAGCCTTATCAATTAGTCCTGATGAAATACTTCCTCCATATCAGACCACCATTCACCGGCTTTCGCACTCTCTACAGGGTTCTGACAAGGTTTACAAATAGACCACCATTCTTTATTCTTTTCATTGCTTGCCATTTTTCCCATATCCTTTTCAAAATCATCGCCGATATATTCAAAGTAAGCGAACAATAAACCGTCCTTCAAGAAAATGCTGTAATTTCTTAAGTTGCAGTCATAAATCAGCTTTTCTATTTCCGGCCATATCTTTTTATGAAGTTCTTTATATTCCTGCTCCTTTTCGGGTTTTAAATGAATGATTTGTCCATAGCGTTTCATAAGCTTTCTCCTTTCAAATACACATGATAATATCTTTTCCCCTCTCTTTGGGAGTTACGATTAACTTTTCGATTTTTTGATTTTTATAAACACATTCCACTGTGGTGTTTTTGGGTGCGTATAATTTAAAGCTTACATTCCAATCCTTCGAAAAGGCAGGCAACAAATATATGTTATCTTCATCGGTCTGAAAGGTCATTAATTGAAGTGTGTTCAGAATATTTGCTCCGTGATCTGTATCGGGAACCGCATCATAAATTGGCCCCCACATCGCAGGGAAAGAATATCCCGGGTTTTTTAAAGCACAGTTATTTTCCAGTATCTCTCTAGCGTCATCGGCAAGCCCTAATAAGGCTGCCGCCATCCCTATGTATTGCCAGCCGGAATAGCTTGGCGTACCCGGTGTTTCGCCGATTACAAACGGACGGAAGGTGCCGGAATTCTTAACAGACCTTTTATAGGTATTTACAGCGAAGTCAAACATCGGTTTATGATGTGCAAACAGTTTAAAAGGAAATATGGTATAAAGTTCGGTCGGCTCACAGTTATATTTAGTTTTGTTATATTCTTCGGCAGGTGAAACAAACAATTGATTGTCTTCATATTCCGTAGGAATTTCAGGAACGATACTTTGAAAATGAACGAAATAGTCATATTCTTGAATAAGTGCTTTAGGCAATTTAAAAATACAGTCTAAGCACGCTTTCAGCCCGGCAATCACGGTTACCGGATTTTTTGTATCCCAGTAGCTTTCAACGCAATGTAACGGCTCCATAACAAGCCTGCCGTTTTCTCTTTCAGTGAATCTTGTTTCAATATACAAAAAGAGTTCCTTTGCATAAGGCAAAAGCTCATGTAGCAGAAAATCCTGATCCGCCAAATACGCATAATAGTCAAACATCAATGTAATAAGCTCTAAACCGGGCGATATATCAACTGCTCCGCCACTTCTGTTTTCAGAATAGCCGACAGCCTTGTTTGTTCTGTCAAGCCCATAAATACTTGCAGACTGCAGACCGCAGGTTAAGGTCATTTCTGTGTTATGCTGCCCTTCGGCATGATAAAAAATCTTTGCTCTTGCTCTGTTCAAATCCCAAAAGCTTCTGTAATACCGGAACAGATTTTTCAGGTTTTGGGCTTCCCCTCTAGCGGACATTGAAAAATACGGATGCCTTATATTCTGCCATAAATGTTCAGTGCACCACGAGCGTTCATCGGGGTTAATATCCATATTCGGTTCGGCTAATGGAATAGAAGTAAAGCCTTTCCCGAAATTGTTGATTGAAAAATGCTCATTGTTACCCGGCATTAAATTGAAAAGCATGCCATTGTAATAAATCGGGAAATCACCCTGTGAGCAACAGGCAGTCATCCATTTTGTAAGGATATAGGCTTGCGTGACCGGAGGTAAATCATTATTTAAAGGATATGCCTTTTCTCTTGCCACATCATATATGGCTTGTTCAATAACAGGTTCAATTTCTTGATCACCCTCAACAAAAATCCAGCTTTTGCTCCAATAGGCATTCCACCAGTCGGCTGTTAACCGAAATGCTTTTTCAAAATCCGGCAGTTGGCTGTGAATATGCTTTAATTTATTTACAAATGCATCTTCGCTGTGAATTTGCTCACTGTGTGTAGTAATTCTGACTTCAAAGGAATTGGTACGGTTTTTTACAAGTGCTCCGTCCGAATGCAGTGTGCTGTTTCCTTCAAGGGATAAAAGTCCGCCAAAAATCCTGCCTGTTAAAAAGTCGGGAATTTTGTCCATATGTTCGCCAACCGCTTGAAGTTCTGCGGTAAATTTTATAATATTCTCTTCGTTTTTATGATAAAAAACAATATTTTCTTCATTCGCAAAAACTTTATCGGGGCTTTCTGCTATATTCCCGTTGATTTCTTCTCTTTTGCTGTATTCGGTTCTCCAGTTGATATAGGTAACCTTGACATCGGTTTCCTTTTCCGAAAAACCGGATATATAAACCGAAGAGTCATTTTTACTCACAAAAAGCTTGATTTCAACCTGATCTCCGGATTCCCCTGCAAGAATTCTTATGTAGCCGTCAACCAGGTTCAATTCCTGTAAAAACGGTTTCCTATGCAGAAAAGGATTGGGATAAAGGCTTATTTTCACTTTTCCCAATTTTACCGTTCTGTCCAGCTCCGTAATAGAATCAGTTCTGGCGATATAAAACTGCAAATCCCCGTCTTCTTCTACCCAAACACTTAACCCTATTTCTCCGTTTCCGATCGGCATAGAGGTTCTGTCACTGATTCCCGGAGAATTGTATATCACATTGTAATCATTTATTTTTTTTAATACATCATTCAACTTCAATCACCAAATTAACCCTCTATTTTATATCGGTAAAAGCTTAATAAAGGCAGTCCGCTACCCATGTCATAGGGAATGTTGGAATGAGGTGTGAGCTTTGCAGCAAAGGAAACAAAGCACTCTTTTCCACATTCTTCCGAAAGCCACAGGAAAACTATATTTTTATCCACTGCGATATCACTTATTATAAGTTCTCCGTTTTCATCAAAGGCTTCGAACTGCATATCCTGAGGCAGAAGTCCCAGCGTGTTGATTGTCAGATACACATTTTCAAATTCAATTGCAATTTTATTTTTACCTACAAGGCTTGCCGATTTTATGTTTGGGGCTTTTCCATAAACTTTTTTATGGTGTATTTCTCTCAAAACCATTCTTCCGAGCCGTTCACCAATGACCATATTGGAAGCAGAGCTATTGTGAATCCCATCCGATAAACCAAGGTCTATTGTCGGAACAACAAAAACAAACGGAATTTTTTCGGCAGCCTGCCTTTGGTTTTCACGGATGATGCTCCAAAAACGGCCATTATTCATATTGGAAGCTTCGGGAATTGTTTTGTTTAACTGTACCGTAAAAATCGGTAAATCCTCATCGTTCAATTCTTTTCTGATACTTCTTACCATGTTCGTAAATCTTTCAAGATACGTTTTGGAAAGCTTTTCTGTACAATCACTACATCCCTGATACCACAACACTCCGGCTATGGTTCCTTTTTGATTTGTGCTCTTTTTAACTACATCAATCATATTGTTATAGAGTTCTGCACTTTCAAACGGATTCCATGAAGAGAGTGCCGAACCGCCTTTTGCTGTCTGAATCAGCCCAATGGGATAATGAAGATGTTGTCTTATTGTTTTTGCAAAGGACAAATAGGGTGAATGACCTGAAATTCTGACTTCAGAATTAATCTCATGCGCTGTGCAGGTGGAATCATTCATAGGATGCGTTGCCATATCCCAGTTTTCTCTGTTTCTAAATAAGTGAATATAGGGATCAGGCGGATCAACAACAGGGGTTCTGCCATAGCCGGACGAATTGCTCTGACCGGCTATGACAAACAAATCTCCCACTCCGATATGAAAGATTGAATCACCTTGATAACCCCATTCAACCCCGCCAAGATACGGATTGAGTGACGTTTCAATTCTGTAAAGCCCGCCGGCAGGAACACCTTTGATCTTTGCTGTAAAACAGCCGTTTTCGGTTATATCTGCATGAAACCATTCAATTACGGACATTTGCGTGTTTTCACAAACTAAACGAACCCAAACCTTATTTTCCTGTTCGTCCGGTTGGATAAAGCTACCTTCCAAATTAATATCTGCAAATCCGTTTTTCTGCTGATATATCTGCCAGTCAACTGCACCTTTGGTTATAGTTATTATACGCGCCATTGATATTTCCTCCCGATACCGACATACATTTACTTGTCGAACAACTATTCATCCTTTTTCTTTTTCATTTTCAGAAATACAATCAGCGCTGCAACAATGATGAGTGCGAGTGCTACAATAATACCAATGATGATAATGAATGTATTATCTGATTCTCCAGAGGATTTAGAAGATGAACTAACCGATTTTCCCGAGCTCGTATTACTGCTATCCGAGGTAGTAACTTCTGAACTTACGGCAGTATCAGAGGAAACATTCTCATTGGAAGAGGAAACATTCTCATTGGAAAGGCTTGTAAAACTGTTGTTCACAACAATATCATCTGTTTTAATCCCATAAAGTTCAAGCTCACAAATCGCAGTTCTGGTCTTATCGACTTCCAAGTTGGAATAATTCGGTTTTGTAATATATAACCGCACATAATTCGCTTCAAATTGTGTCACATCTCTTTGATTACCGTTTGCTCTGTTCCCTTTAACAATATCAACGTCGGTCCAATGTTCTGCATCCAAACTGCTTTGCAGTTTGAAATCAACTGTGTTGAACAAATCACTTTCCATATTATAACCGGCATGTTTAACAATCCAACGAGATATTGTGTAAGTTCCCTGTAAATCAATTGCAACCCAACTTGGGACTTCTTTATATGTATCCCATTTTGACAACAAGCCATCGTTGATTTTGTATTTCGTACCATTCGGATCATTAGCCATAACCGGCTTATCTAAAGCAACATTTTGCGTAATGGTATTTTTTTCTACCTTTATGGACTTGATCTTTTTATAGGCACCATGCTTTTCGAGATTGGGGTAATCACTTATGAATATCCATTTTGTGCCGGTAAAATTATCCCCACTAAAACAACTTATCGTGGTACCTTCATTCAAATCGATGCTCTTGATATCGGAAACATCAATGCCCTTTTTGCTTAAATCACTTGCAGTATAGCTGCCTAAATCCAAACTTTTAAAATTCCCTGTATAATTTGTTGTATTATAAAACCTTACATTACCGGGAGAAGTGAATACGCCGTTTTTGAAATTTGGAAGATCTTCGAGATTGTATACATACGGCGAATTCATAAAGATAGCACCGTTTATATTTCCCTTTTTACCGATCGCAAGTTCATTGGGCAATACAGAATATGCCCCCCCATAAATTGAAACAAAGGTTGTGGCTGGGTAATACATTAAGGTGGAATTCAATTTATTAAACCAGTCATAGCCATCTTTTGTCGTTTGGGCCGCAACAGCATCTCCGCCTCTTACGCTATATTCCGAAAAACCTAACGGTTTACCTGTGCTCACAACCCAATCATAATCTGGAAAGTCTTCCGGTGTGTTTGTTCCATTCTTATCGGGAGAACAATAAATTGTTGGTGAAATAACATCTACATATTCATCCCCTGCATAAAAATCCGGCATATTAGTGTCTGTTGATGGGGCATAAACTGACGGAGCATATACTAAAAGAACATTGTCAAGATGTCTTTCATTATAGAAATAATCATACATCTGTCGCCAAACATTGCGAAAAGCCGCATATCCTTCTTCTGAATCACAATAGGAGCCAAACAACCAAGGTCCATTTGTTTCAACAAACGGACGAAACATAACACAATTAACCCCAATATCTTTTAAATACTGCAACCAATCTGCCCATCCCTTGAGTACTACATCTCTATAAAAATTATATATTTCCATATTTCTGTTTGGATTGGAGCTGTCATATTGAATCGGCAGATTTTTTTGATCATCAATGCCATATTTTCTCGCCATTTCCATAGTTTCAACTTGAAACATGCTGTCGGGATGCGAAAGAATAATAGCTCCTTCATTATAATGCTTGAGCATTTGAGCTGCAGTCAATTTCCATGTTGGGTGTGATTCAGGTGCATCATACGATTTTGTAGATGTATCATACTCTAAAGCACCAGACCACAAGCCAGGTGCAACACCAAGCTCTTTCCTAACAAGCTCATAGTTATCCCCAATTGGGGTACTCACATTTACAGCATCATGAAAGCCAGAAACGAACCCCTTCTTTGTTGACAGGTAAGACAGGTAATTCAAAACATTGCGGCATTCCTGATTGGAATTTTGATTAACTGGTTCAAGCGCTTTGACTATAGATGGATTAGCAGAATATAACAAACCCACTGTACCGAGAACAACCAAAAAGCTGACTAACAACGAAATAATTTTCTTCATTAACTTGCTGAACATAATTGACCTCCTCATTAAATAATTATTATGAATTAATTTTTAAGATATCGTAAAATTCTCCAGGATGCGTATCAAAGGAATAGGTTAAATAATGTGTGTGTCTTTCAAGCCTTTCCTCATAGCTTATATGATTGCCTTTGGTATCAATAATTGCAATCTTTTCATTCCACGGAGCTTGAACAGTTGCTCTTTGCCCTTTTTCGCTGTGTATCACAATATATTCTACCTCACCATTCTTAAAAGAGCTTGAAACTAAAAAAGCTCCCTTTGCCCTTAAATTTACAAATCTTGCATCCTTATCTTTCGGCCATGATGGAAAAAAGCGAAGTATGTCTTCATAGCTTTGCAAAAGAAAAGAATTTATATTTTGAACTGTTGACATTAGCTGGACGCCGTGATAAGTTTCCCATGCATCTAAATTATTTCGCATACGCATCCTTAAAACCCTTTCTAACTGGTTGCATATGACTTGAGGATCATACTTACAACTTGCGGCCATAGTAAAAAGTTGTGCAAAAGCTAAGGAGTCATTCCATCCGTTTACTTTATCAATAGTATTTCTTGCGGTCTGCAATAAAGAAGGATCTGAGCTGATACCCTCTACTTGTGCCGGATACAATAAATGAAGCAATGCAGGTGTATCATAATCAACAATCCCACCCTCTTTTCTTAAATATGTAATCTGACCATCCTTCATACTTTCCGATTCCTTAAAGCATAATACACCTTCAAACATAGTTGTGGGATATTCGCTTAAGTGATCAAGAACATCTTGCCAGCGTAACACTTCATTTTTATCAATGTCTAAATCCTTACTAAATTCAATTAAAGATTTGAAAGTATGCCGTATAAAAGCTAAATCTATGATTGAATTTTTATCTACTTCTCCACCGGTTTCCAATTCACGAGCACTGCTTTCTAAAACAACATATCGGAAACCTCCGTTAGGAAAATATTCCTTTTTGAGATAATCCAACCAAAAATCAGCATTTAATTTCAAAAAGGGATATGCTGTTTCTTTTAGAAAATCAGTGTCTTTTGTATATTGGTAATACTCAGCAAAAAAAACTCCTAAATAAGAGGAAACACTGAGCTGATCCTGATAAAGTTTGTCACGATTCTTAATTGGCGCCTTCTCAACAGGTTTCCACTCCTTTTCTATATATTCCCATCCTTTTTGATTTTTGCTGAAAACAAAGGGGGATCTTGCAAAGCATACGCCATCGTACCCAGCAGCTGCGGCTCTGTCAAGTGCATTTTTTAAATCGGCTGTTAACTGTGCAAAATAAGGTTGCACAAATTCAGGCATATTGCATGATAAGGCACCATCGAAATTAGTTTGGAAATTGTAGTTATAGAAATTTGCATTGTTCCACCATGGATAATCTGTTGTGGCAAAACTTCCGAAGATACCCGGCGCAACCTTGCCTGCACGGACTGCACAGCCTCTTTGATATTGAGCACCTGCATAATACCGGTCAAACATATAGTTATTTGTTCTTACATAAGAACGTTTCCAGTATTCTTCCCACCATTTTAAATGCTCGGCTTTTTTTGTTTCCAAAGCTTTTTCATCAATTGCTTTTAATTTTTCACATGCATTTTTGATGTATTCCTCTGTTGACGGAATAGCAACAGCACAACCTCCGTCACCCAAAACTACTGTTGCGATTTTAATATTCTGACCCGGCATTAGCATAATTCTATAATAAGAATAAGAATATTTGTCAGTGAAGCACTCAACTTTACAATCTCCAATAATCTTTACTGCAATTACTGCTTTTGAAATCCAATCAAGTCCTTTGGCATCCTTTGCTGTTTTTCTTGTAGAATAAATGAAACCATCATTTAATCCGGAATTATTAATCAACTGTTCTACATCTTTTTCTGGCTCTTTATACTCACGTTGTGGCCAATTTACGTAGTCAGCTGCAATTCTTGTCCATGAACGAACTTCTAAAATAAAAGGTTTATACCCACTGTTTTGAAAATCGTTTATAATTAAATTTTCCTTTGCAGAAGTAAATACTTCGGATTCGTAGATATAAGCGCCCATCCACTGTTTAATATTAATTTTTGCATTTAAAATATCTAACTTTTGGCTGGTTCTATTGGATTTAGATTTGATTTCTTCCCCACTGTCATCAAGAATCTTTATTGATAGTCCTCCAATTGTTTTCATGCACTTGCCTGCATACCAAAAAGAACCGGCTACTGTACTTCCAAAATCAGTTTTGTTGATAAAATAATTGATACTTTCTTTTGTTGTCCCTAATACGACACCCAAATCTCCGTTTCCCATCTTATGTCCATCTGGCCAATGTTTATCTTCTGCATCAACATAAGTTGTATATTCACCCACGATTTGCGATAAATGCTTTTTTTGCTCTTCCCATATCTGTTCTTGACTGCATACATTAAAATTCATTTTCTTTTCCTCCAATTTATTATTTTAAGATTAATTGAATAAAATGTTCTTTTTGGTCATTAAAAAGAGGAAAGCAATCTCTATCAATCAAAACTTGATCAACGAATAACTGGCTTTGACTGCTTTTAACCCTGTAAAAGCCCTCTGGCTTTTGTATTTCTATACGAAGTTTTGTTTTGCAAAAAGTTATTTCATATTTCTGAACAGTTTCATTTTCTCGTAGCAAAGGCATAAAATAAACATTACCGTTTTCATAATTGATACCCAATGCCGTAATTATGGATAATAGCATCCATGTTGAAGTTCCACTAAGAGTAGGCCCTATGTTTTCACCCGTTTCTAAGTTGTTATATTGTGTGCATAATCTTGGGTTCCCACAAATTGTATAGGGTGTTTTTATGGTATGATACGGTAAAATGTTATCAATTATCCAATATGCAGTATTCATAAGACGTTTCGCTAACTCAGTGTCTTCAACTATATTGGCAGCTTTGAACATTGCCGCTGCCGCCATCATATTTGCATGTTTAAAAATTCCGGAATTTTCTCTGTCACCTTTAAAATAATATTCAATGTCAATGTTTTCGTTTATTTTTTTATAGTCCGCTGAAGTACTAAGCCTATATCCATATGGTGTTTTCAAGTTTTTGTCCATGGTGTTAAGCATGATATTTATTTGTTTTTCACTTGCAACATCAGCTAAAACAGACCAACTGAAAGAGTTTAAAAAATATGTTCCCTTTGAACCTTCCTCAATATTTAAACCATCGCCCTTAGCACCTAAATATTTAAGCCATGGTTTACTGACTCTGTTAAAAAGAACTCTGCAGAAAAAGTCATCTTTCCAAGTCTTTTTTTGCAATCGCTCTTTCACTGTTTCGGATAAGTTTTGAAATGCATTCGCATACTCAGTTTCACCCAATTGTGATGATATTTCGTAAGCTACATCTATGGCTATTTTTAATAAAAAGCCATTCATTACACTTTCAGAGTATTCACTCTCGAACGGATCTCCGTACTGTCCTTTATTTTTAAGTTGTAAGAGATATCTTTCTTCTTTTATCGTTCCTGAAATATAATCTTCATCAACCTTTAAGCAATCGTTCCAATCGGCTCTGTCTATAAGGGGCAATCCGTTTTTGCCAATTGATATTTTTCCTGAATATGTAACAATAGCCATCATTGTATCAATAATTCTACGGCTTCCACCATCCGCCATCGGACATTCCTCATAAAAAAACTGATAATCTCCTGTCAGTTTTGCATATCTGTCAAGTGCTTGCAAAAGCCATAATGAATCATCTGACCATACACCCGGTTCCTTGCCAGTCCAGTAGAAGTTATGATTTGCATATCCCATTTTATGAACATTGCAGATCCATTCGAGTAATAAATGCTTGACTAAATCTACCTTTCCCATGCCAACAAAATAATACATTGAAGCAAAAATATCCTGTATCTCACGGAATCCAATTTCTCTGTATCCCTTTTGTGTCTGATCAAAGGAACGAGACACAAATGTCTGATATCGTACCTGAAAAGGAAGGTTGTAGTTGAAATAGTTTTCAAATGCTTTATCTTTATGCTCAATTTGTAAATGGGAAGCGAATTCCTGATTAAATTTCTTAACTTTTTCAAGTGCCTGCTCAACCATACCCATTACAGAATATTTTTCAATAAGTTTTCCGATCTGATTAAGAGGAGCTTTTTCTTCTTTATTAATATCCAAGACATTAGATATAAGACCTGTAAAATTACTAATTTCCGCAATGCAACCAGCTTTGATTTTTAATGGTGATGACAATGCAAAAAAAGGTGGCCCCTTTCTTGTATGACGGTTAGAGAGGTTTGTTGCCCCTTCCGGCTTCTCTAATGTTCCATTTCCAACAAGCTCATTAAAATTGAAACAAAATTGATCTGGATATTCTGCCTTCCCATTGCAAAACGCAATCATAGAATGAAATCTCGATTCACCGGCTGCAAATTTCGGTTTATTGTCAAAGCTTACCGCAATAATCTGATTATTTTTATCTCTTAAAATATTCGATTGTGTGATTACATTAGTAAAAACGATATCCTCTCTAAGTGCCGCCGTTGCACTTATCCCGAACATTCCTGTATAAACAATTCTAATATCTCTGTCTTCTGTCCCGTTGTTTATAATTTGGATATTCTGAACCTCAACTGCAATTGGGAATCCTTCTTCCTGCGGCAAAATGAAAATTGTTCTGACAATTTTTAAGTTACATGAGGTTTCATATGTAATTATGGTATGATTTTGAGAATGCACACATTTTGCTGATATCACACAGCTTTGTTTTGGACTTGCTGAATAAAAAAATATTTTTCCATTTTCCATTAGATAAAATTGTCTATTTGCAGGAAAACCGTTTTCTTCCGGACGATAGTCCCATCTGGTTGCCAATACCTGTGTATCAGCATGCGAACGAAAGCTACCCCTTCCTAATCTATCTACCACGCTTTTAGGTGTGCTTTGAAGGCTCCTCGAAAAATTTGTTCTATCCCCAATCAGAAGATTGGTAAAATAATGAGGTCCTGGTTGAGGTGAAATCAAATCTGTCTCCAATTCTCCTTTTTCATTCAGCTTACCGCCCCATTGCAAGGAATCAATAATAGCTTTTTGAATAATAGTAATATGTTTATTTTCAAACATTATTCTTTCTGCTTTTCCGTTTTTCCCTTTAAATACAGTTGTAATATTTTCAGCTTGATTCCATTCAAATAACACAGATTCACCACTGTCAAAAATGTTTGACAGCAAAGAATTCAATGATGCATCCAATAGCAAAACATCAATTATAGGTGTATAAAAAGGAAGCCCACTTACCCCTGCCAAAATATTTTTTTGATTTCCATATACGTAAACTGCACTTACTTTATCATTTAACTTTATTCCCAACGCCTTCCCTAAATCTACTTCGGCATTAAACAAACACATTCTTGCCTTTTCTTCTACCAAAACCATCTTGATTTCTCCCACAGTATTATTTTATAATGTCTTTTTTGCTAAATGCTTTTCAACAAATATTTCTAAAAACCTATATGGTTTTCAAAACAACTTTCGCTACAATATCACCTAGTGCTTTTCGACCTATTTCATTGTAATGATAACCATCGGAAATTCTATATTCACTTTTCCCATAGCAAGGTGTATAAAGGTCATTGAGTATAAAATTATATTTTTTGCATAGAGATGAAACAGCTTGATTTCTTTCAATAACTTTTGGATTGTATTTTTCACTAATGGCTTTTACATCGCCTGCTACTGTCATGGGTGTAGTTAATGCAATGATTAATTTATTATGGTAAATCTTTTGAATGTAACGAATCACTTTCTCATAATGTTTTTCATATTCATTTACAGACAAATGCCATCCATGCAACCCATTGTTAAAATGAATACACTCGTAATCAAAGCCGTTCATTTTGAGCATATAATCCAATTCATTTTGAATGATTGGATTATCAATTGACCTTGATGATGCAATCATATCAACACAATACTCATAACCCAGTGATTGAGTAAGACTATGTCTGTATGAGTTTGTTATTGAGTCGCCCACTAATAAAATTCTTCTTCTGGTTTGATCGTTTGCACGATCAAACCAGAAATTACACCATTCATATTCCTCTAAAACAGCCATAAAAAAGTACCCTCACAAAATTATTGTGCACTCAATGTTAAATTAATCAAACCCTGAACAACTTTCTGATTTCCGGACAATAATTCATTGATATCTCTACCCATAGAAGTCGCCTGGCAAATACCGACAGCAATGTCATTGACAGCGTTTGAAGAATCCCGATAGCCAAAATCCATATAATTTACTGTTTTGTATAGAGGATCAAAACTAGTTGCTAAATCTCTTCTAACAGATGGAAGTTCTGCTGATACAGAATTTTGATAGGAACTTTCAAATATACTGAATGCAACTGCTGCTTTTGGATTTTTTGAACCGCGACTTGAGCTAATGCCATTTATCCAACTTGCTGGGTATTCTTTATTTTTGTTATCCAATCCCAACGGAACAGGAACAACGCCAAGATTTTTATAATCATTCCCAAAAACATTATTATTTTTAATATTATCGTTGAATTTCTGTTCATAACAACTTATTTCTGAGACCCATGTGTATACTTTGCCGGCAGTCAAATTTATAGGCCATTCCGTGGAACCTTCATCCGAAAAAATCCTACTGGCACCAGTTGACATTTGTTGCATGAGTTTTAATCCATTAATCAATTCAGTTGACTTTAAATTTTCACTTAAAGCTCCATTTATCTCCTTAACAAAATGCCCACCATTTGCCATTGGGATTGTTAAATAATGAAAGGACGCATCCCCAAAATATATATTTTTTGCAGGATCTGTTACCTGCTTTCCCATTTGATTGTATTTTTCCCATGTCCACTGACCCTTTTTATAAAGTGTCATCGGATCCTCAAGCTCTGCTTCCTGGAATTTTTTCTTGTTATAATAGATAACCATAATATTAACCTGGCGATAATAAGATGCCGCAAAAAGTTTTCCATCCCAAGCAAAATATTTTGACTTTTCAATATCAATTCCTCCAGCATCAATGTTTGAGGGATTGTAAAAGTCAGCTGTGGTTAAATACGGATTAAGCGGTTCAAGAACATTGTTCATTACAACAGTAGGATAAAAGGAACCATGATTATAAACAATATCATAGGGCTTTCCTGCACTAATTGTTGTTGAAAGTTTGCTCATGAATTGTGAGTGTGTAATTGTATCAATTGAAACAGTACAGTTAAACTTCTTTTCAAAATCTTTTACTTCTTGCCGAAATTGTGGGGAATCCATTTGTGTCCAGATTAACATCTTGATATTTTTGCCTCCAAAATTAAGCCCATCATCCATCTTTTTCGTTCCTGATGCAATCGTAATGTTTCTGTTTATCACCTTTTGATTGCTTCTCGAATTGGTAAATGAATTTTTACTTGAGGTTGTAGCTGCATTACTGGTCGCAGATGTAGCCGAACTGCCTGATGTTACTGCTGAAACATCTGAACCGGAAGTGATTGCACTGTTTGCGGAATCGGATGAACTTTGGCTACCTGTACCTGGTGTTTTTTTGCAGCCGATGGTTGTTATGCATATCGCCAGAACCAATAAAACCAAGACCGTTTTTTTCAATTTCATACTAAATACTCCTTATCATTCATTATTTTATTATTTTATTATTGAATCTTTTTTCCGAATCTTTTTAATAAGAAAAAAGAAAGGAAAGGAAGGAAAATGCCGAGGATAATCATTATGAAGGGATCATTGTCACCTGTATTCGGAATATCTGAGGAACTGCCTGTGCCATTTCCCGTTATTGACAGTTTATCGGCACCGAACATAACAGGAACATAGGTACCGCCATATATGATGTCTTTTCCGATTACATAAGTATCATCCGACAGTGAATCCGTTAAAATAACCGGGACCTTATCTTTTTCAATGTTCATTAAGAATATAAAATCGTTTTTATGAGCAACCGGTTTTGGAATCATGATCTTAATTTTTCTTGCACCGACATCATCTACGGTAAGTACATTCCCATCCGCACCAATCAACTCAACAATAAAGGAATCGGAGACATTTGCATATTCGGCAAAATTTAAAATATTCACAACATCTTCCGAAAGTTTTGTCTGTGTAATCTTAAGTCCCTTGGCTAAACTGAAAGTATCATCCGGATCCAGTAAAGATACCTCAGCCTTAATACCCGTTTTTGTGTCGGTAAAGATTGGATTTTCTTTGGGCGGATCAACGGAAAGCATGGTTCCGCGAACCGAAATTTCATTAAGGCGTGCTAAGCCGTATCCAACATAGTCAGCTTCATGCGGTCTGTTGATTACAAATACGATGTATTTACCCTGTCGGTTAACATCACTCGAAATCGTCCTTGCCTTTTCCTCATTTTGTCCGCTGGAGTATACCAAATTATCTTCATCATACAGAGTACTCATTTTATCGCTGATGTAAACATCAACAAGTGCCATCTGTAGACCGTCGGCCATCTGGCTCACTAAAAGAAAACTATCTATTTGAGCCATACCGCCTAGATGGAATATAATTGTAAATCCATATGATTCAGAACCGATTTTTCCACCAGGGCCAGGCATTCCATTTAGTAAACATCTTTCGCCATCGATATCCTTTCCATCTGTTAGATTAGCTGCAGTATCCCAAACATAAGCTGGTTCTCCGATAACATTTTTTGGTTTAAAGGGAACTATTTGTGAAATTTGCATAGGTAATTTGTTAAGGACTAAATTAACTGAATTATCTACGACTGGCGTACCCGGTGTGCCATACGCAGCAATTTCATGAATACGTGCTAAAGTATCATTACTATACATACTCGGTTGAATGATCCTAACTCCAATAAATCGTCCTGTTTTTGCTGTAGCAAATGTGAATAACTGTGATTTTGTGCCATTTGTATTTGTATAGATAACAACCTTGTTTTGAGTTGTATACAAACTGTTATATTTATTACCAATAAAAATTTCATATTTCCTGATTTGATTATCACCACCATCGGTACCTATTAATATTTTATTGATAATAGCTCCTGCTCCCAAATCATAGGTAACAGTTCCCGAATCAGCTCTAACACCATTGTAATACATAGCACCGTAGTAATCTCTTGTTGAAAGTATCCCATCTGATATATTCAAAACATCTTCACCGCCCGTAGGATTTTCCGTTTCTTGTGCATTGACAATCTTATAAGGGGTGGTTTCTTTGTTTATACTGTTACCAAGTGTATTTACCTGATCTTGCGTCAGATCGGTTTCAATATTATCACCTGGATCTCCTTTGATACCTTCTGTTCCTATAACTTCGATTTCGTTTATAATTGCCTTTTTCTCAGTTGCCACCATGCTAGGAGTAATAATTCTGATTCCGAAATACCGTCCTGATTTGGCTGTTGCTAAAACAATTACCTGCGATTTTGTTCCACTGGTATTCTCATATGTATATATTTTGTGGGCATTTGTATATAAACTTACATAATTATCTGCTATAAAAACTTCGTATTTTTTAATTTGAGAGCTACCAGTATTGTCGGTTGCGATTAAAAACTTATTAACAATAGCTCCTGCTCCCATATCATAGGTAATCGTTCCTGAATCGGCTATTGTACCGTTAAAATACATATTGTCATAAAAATCCTTTGTCGTAAGGTTGCCGTCAGTAATGTTTACAACGTTTTCTCCAGCGGCAGGATTTTCTTGCCCAGCCGCGTTAATAATCTTAAAGGGCAAAGCACTGCCAATAATACCACCACTATAAGAAGTTACTTCAGCCTGGGTAATATTTGAATCAACAAAATCTGTCAGAGTGCCTGCAATTCCATATACACCAATTTCATGAATACGGACCATCATATCATTAGTATCCAAACTTGGTGTAATGATTCTAAATCCAAAAAAGCGTCCAATTTTGTTATTACCAAAAGTAAAAAACTGCGATTTGCTATCCGATGTATTATCGTAAGTAAGGATTTTATTTGCTTCTGTATATAGACTTCCATAATCATTGCTTAGATAAATCTCATATTTCTTAATTTGAGAATTTTGTATGTTATCAGTTCCAATTAATACCTTACCTACCTTAGCTCCCGTTCCCAAATCATAGGTAAACGTTCCCGATTTTTCATTTGTGCCGTTATAATACATTGCACTATAATAATCTCTGCTTGAAAGCTGCCCATCAGTTATATTAAGTACATTCTCTCCGCTGGCAGGATTTATATTATCTTGCCCATCGACTATCTTTAGTGGAGCTTTATTTTTGATGATGTTGGTTCCAAGTGCATCTACCTGAGCTTGTGATAAATTTAATGAAATTTCATCACTTCTTACACCTGCAGTTCCATATACATCCAACTCATGGATGCGAGCCATAGAATCGCCTAAATCAAAACTCGGTGTAATGAGTCTGATTCCAAAAAATCTGCCGGTTTGTGTTGAATTAAATGTAAATAACTGTGTTCTGCTGTAGGACGTGTTGTCGTATGAAATGATTTTGTTTGCATTGGTATATAAACTGTCGAACTGATTTCCGATAAATATTTCATATTTTTTTAGTTGGGAATTACCCTGATTATCTCCGGCGATCAAAATTTTCTCTATGAGAGCCCCTGCTCCTAAATCATAGGTAACTGTTCCCGTAGAAGGCTTTCCGGTTACATTTTTCAAACCGCCGTAGTAAGCTCTTGTATTGAGAATACCGTCAGTCATATTATTAGCATCTTCTCCGGGGACAGGATTGACTTGATCATACATGTTATAAACATTATAGGGAGTTGTACCATAAGTAAGACTGGTACCTAAAGCATCTACCTGTGACTGCGTCATATTGATGTCCTGTGTAGAATAATCCGTTATAGCTAAACTGCTAAGATTTACGTTGAAAACAGAAAAAATTAGCGTAATAACCACGGTCAAAGACATCATTTTCAAGAATTTGTTGTTTTTCATATAAACCCATCTTTCTTTTATAAATATTTTTAATTTAAATTTAACCTACAATACCGGTTCTTTCGATGCTTTGCGTAAAATACTTTTGCGTAAACATATAAAGTACTAACGGAGGCAAAATAGTTAATAGTGAACCTGATGCAAGATAGATACTGATTTGATATGGCGACTTAAATGTTCCGTAATTACCGGTTGTTCTGAGTAAACTGTCGATATTGCTGAGCATAACCGAAATAGGCTTCATATCTCCGCAGAAATACATTGCAGAAGTAAAGTAATCATTCCAGTGCCAGATAAATGAGAATAACATTACAGTAATAAACGCAGGTACGGCAAGCGGCAAAATAATTCGGACATATGTTTTAAGATAGCCGCATCCGTCTATATGCGCCGCTTCCTCCAAATCCTTCGGCATCCCCGAAAAGAACTGCCGGAAAATGAAGATAAACAAGCCACCCCGTAATCCCACGGCTAAAAGTGAGGGCAATATAAAGGTCAAAGGCGTGAGAGGCATTTCGGTCAAATCGATATATCCAAATCCTGTGACTCCTTCCAAAAGCCTTAAAATGCCGCCAAAATCGAAATATCTAAAATTAAGAAAGGATGATATCAAAATCAATTGCGGTGGCACAATGATGGTAAGAACAACCAAACCGAAAACAATATTTTTTTCAAAAAAGCGAAATCTTGCAAGCCCGTATCCGACCAACGAACAGGAAATGAGCGTACCGAGCGTGCTTAAAACAGAAATGATAAGGGTAAGCAGTGCCGATTTCGTATAACTCAATATACCCATGGTCTCCTTCAGATTCTCAAGCGACATTGCTTTGGGTATCCATACAATGCTCGGATCGTTGATGGTAGCCGGAGCACGGAGAGATACACTAAGCATATAAAGCAACGGAAATAAAAATACATAGGTCATACCGAAGATTAGCATACTTCTGAAAAGAAAAGTTGCGATATTGCCTGACTTTAAGTTGGGTAATCTCATAGGTAACTCCTTCCTTTTTTCGTATTTTTAATCTCTCTGTCACCCCGCGAACTGATTAAGAACACCACCGCCAATACAACAGCGATTAACAAAAAGTGCGTCCATGCCATAGCGGATGCTTCGCCATATTTCAGGTTATTGAATTGATTGATAATCTGAACCATTATTTTGTTGGCCGGATTGGTAAAGGAATCGACAATGGTATAAACGATATTCACAATCATAATGGGTATTAACATCGGGAAGGTAATCATCCAGAAGTTTTCCCATGCTGTTGCACCTTCAATGGATGAGGCTTCGTAAAGAGAGGGGGATATGGTTTGCAGTCCGGCTAAAAACATAATGGTCTGTATGCCGGTACGCCATAACAGATCAAAAAGATTATTGGAAATTGATGTAAAATAGTTCACGAAACTTGCATTTAGACCGGAGTTAATCAGCATATTCTGTAATGATGTGCTGTTGAAAATATTTTGCTCTGACCCGCTTGGCACGGCTCCACCAATTAAGGATATCGCAATCTTATCACCCATCATTACATTGATAACAACGCCCGAAGCCACAATTACCGGAATAAAGAAAATTGCCCTTGTTAATGTTCTTCCCAGGAATTTTTGATTCAATACGATGGAAAAAAGTAAACTTGTGATGATAATAACCGGAACCTGATAAAGTATTCCCGTTATAGAAGCCAACAGATTATCCGTATAGGTCATATCAATTCTGAACACGGAATAAAAATTTGCAAACCCAACCGGAGTGATGTTAAACCCGCCAAGCTGTGTTTCCACCTTTCCAAAGGAAAAAATCAGCGATTGCACGAGCGGAGCAAAAAAGAAAAATGCAAATCCAATATAGAACGGCATACAGAATAACCGTCCGGCAAGTGCGTTGCGTCTTTCAAAAGTAGGTTTGAATAGTTTCTTCATATTAACCCCCTATACAGATAAAGCCCATGGAATCCGCAACCTTTTGTGACTGAGGATCTGTATATGCTTTGTCACTGTAATTGACAATTACTTGAATACCGTTTTCATATGTTGTCATATATACGCCGTCAGAAAGCTGCTTATGGTAGGTGATGGGACTATTATATATTTTTTTCAAAATACCATAGTATTCTTTGTATTTGGCAACTGCATCATCTTTCCACAAGCCAAAGGTGGTGCTGTACAGGTCATTGTAGCGGGTTTCAGACAGAAGTGATGCATCGGCATAGATCCCGTCATAAAGAAGTTCACTGCCTGTTTCAACTGCTTTCAAAAAAGTTACCTTGTTCTGAAATCCCTTTATATTTGAAGGCCCTGTCATACTGACATATCCGTGAAATACGATTTGATAAAAAGGAACATCAGTAGCGAATAAATCTTGTCCGCTTGAGTAAATGGGTGTCGAATATACCTTACTAGCATAGGGGATCGCATATGCATTGCCGCCTTCGGTTAAAATATCGTAACCCTTTTGCTTGTACGTCTGTAATAAATTCTGATAAACATCGACGAGTCCCGAACGGTAAAAACCGATTTTCGAGTCGAGATTGGAGTAATATTTGTTCCCAATGGTACCGAGTCCGATCTCCTTGACCGGCAATTTTTGATAGGAATTTAAAAACTTGTCGCTGACTGTTTTTATTTTCTGAGGTGTCAAAAGTACCGTCGGTGAAACTTTTGAATTAATAAAAACAGATTGCAGAAACTCATATTGATAAGATATTTCACCAAAAGCTGTATGGATACTGTCGCTGTTTTTTGACATCCCGTTTCCACTCGTACGGTACTGTAAAAAATCCACATCGGGATAAAAGGGTATCTCTTTATCTTTTAAATAGTTTGCAAGATTATTAAATTCTTTGTTTCCTCCGAGATTGGATAAAGGTGAAGCATTTTTTACAGGTTTGTCATTCAAAATTCCGAAGTTGTTCCATCCTATATAACGGACTGAAAGCTTATCAATACCCTGATCTTCTAAAGTTTTTACTATTTCGATTGCCTGTTTAAAGGTTGTAAGACTAATTTGCTTTTGATACGGAAATCCCAAAAAAGTTGCATCAACATCTGCTGACCCGTATAAATTCACATTGAGTGTCGGCAGATTTTGAATCGGCTTTAAACCTTTTTCCATTTCAAGATAGCTTCTGTATTGTTGTGCCATTCCAATATAATCGGCATACTCGCCCGATAAACAATAATATCGGACATCATAGTTTGCGAGGTTGTTTTTAACCCTTGATACTCTCATAATGTCTCTTTTATTTGCAGAATCATCTTTATACAGTGTGGAAATCGTAGCAAGCCTGTAATTATATTTACTGCTGACAGTACCGTAAAGACAAGTATCGTTGGTATCAATTACCCGAATGGATGCGGCCCCATCCCCTTTATCAATGACTCCCAATAATGCACCGCCGTTTTTAACTGTACCGAATACAGGAAGTCTGACTGTTTCACTGTTTGTCTTGCTACTGTTTTTTATAACAGAAAGGTCATCTCCGTAAACCATTTTCTCATAATCGCCCTGCAATGTAATTTTATTATTAAAGTTGATTAATGCCCCTGAACCGTCGGGAACAAACAAATAGCCTTTGTCTGTTGATATCCCTGCACCAAACGCCGGAAGCAAATTGATATTGACTAGGATACATTCCTTTATATTATCAAGTGATTCTCTACTGGCACCCTTAGACATTTTGTATTTTTTATATTCGGCATATTCGAGAATTCTTGCCGAATCAATTCTTGCATTCAGATAACTGTCTGTCAGCGTATATTCTGCAGGGATCAGGATGCCAAGAGATGCGAAATCATAAACCACTCTGATCCCGTTATTTATTTTTGTAACCGTGACGGATTTGTTGCGTACACATTCAATATGACTGTTTGCCGATAAAAGATTCTGCGTATTTGCCTCTTCTTCTGCATATAGGTAGTTAATTAGAAGATCCGATTTGGATTCTTGCCTTTTTTCGCCCTTTGTAACTGTATCCAGCGCAAAATCGTTCGGTCGGCTGTACCAAATCTTCCCAGATTTCAAATCCTTCAAAGCAAACCAACCTTTTTCCAAATCCGCATATAGAGACAGTTTTGACGTTTTTGCCACCGGCTCATATTTTGCCGCATTATCCAAATTGTTGTTGTCTTCCGGCAAAAGCTGAACAGGAAGCTCTCCGTTATCTGCATATACCTCACTTTGAGTAGTATTTAATGTACTTCCTGAAGCTGGATTGCTGTTCTCACCGGTATTGGATAACGCAACAGTATTCCCCATAAAAACTATATTTATGGAAAGTATTGTTATCAATATGATGATTTTTGATAAGGCTGCACTTTTTTTCATATACAGAATCTCCTCGCGATACTTTACCAGCGCATTGATATTTCTTGTAATACCAACTGAATAAACCCAACAGCCTGCGACATCAGACTATAAAGCAAAATAAGCAGGACAATCATAACTGCCATCGCAGCAATGGTTAAAATGATGGACAGTATCGTTTTGAGAACCGAGTACTGATGAATGGTATACAAACCACAAAACAGTAAGAACCCTGACCAAAGTTGCCCCATGCCGATTACAATTTCCAAAAATGCCGCTTCATTGATTGCCAAAACATTGGAGAGTGCTATGTAAACAAGAATGGATATCAGATAAGGAACTAATGAATAACTCGCAACTGCAACAATTTCGCTCAGTTTTCCTTTGCCCTCCGAAAGTGTACAGATCGCCCAGTTGCCTATTACAAATAATGTATAAAGACCAATTGTCTGAGCGATGGTTTCAAACAAATTGAAACCTCCGGACTGAAAGATAAATCCTGTAAAAAACGATTTCCCGATATTTAACAAAAACCAAATTCCAACAATAAATAATAAAATGAAATACGATTGGATATTTCTGTTTTTGAATTGTCCGAATCCATCGACAGGGTGTATGGTTATATAAAACGGCATAAGTCCTTTCATTTCCATAATCGTATAGGCAGAATTATTTTTCGCAACAAGTAATTTCTTTAATAGATAAATTCCAAGAACAAATAAAAATAGAATCAGTATGAACCCGAAGATGATGAATCCGATATTTTCTTTTATGTATTCTTTTCTGTATTCTTTAAAAGAAACTGAATAATCCTCCTTAGAATTTGAAAGTTCAAAATAAGACATTGCTTCTTTATATTTACCCATTTCATCATAAACCTTACCCATACCGTAATAAGTATATTGATTGTTGGTATTGTATTTGAGAAGTTCCTGCCACATTTTTTTCGAGTTGGTAAGGTCACCGTTTTTTAATTTTATAAACGCATTTCGATATGCTGTAATGTAATCAGTTGGTGCATACACATGAATACTGTTTTTGACGGAATCAAGAACATATATTTTGCCGCCGATGGATTCTAAAGCAGAAGGAGTGTTCATCGTTCCGATCTGTGTTCCCATTGAACCAAAAACTGCAATCATTTTTCCTTCATCCGGTTCGTATTGAAAAACTCTGCCCCTGCTCAAATCTAAAAGATTGATAAACCCTTCGCTATCCACATCAACATCGATTAATTTAGTTGCGTTGGTTTGCAGGATCTCGTGATCTGTTTCAAGATCGCCAAATGTTTTTGCTTTTGGAGTATTTAAAATATCACTGCCCAAATAATTGAACTTTTTCACATTACCCGAAGACAACGTATATTTGCCTTCCGCTGTAACCGTATAAATAAACCCGTTTTTGTCGACATCAAAATTTTTCAAATTAATAGGTGTATACTGATAAGTTCGTTGCCATTGCTCTCTTGACATAAATTTTCTTTTGATATATTTTAGCAATACATCCGCTGTAACTTCAATTTGATTGCTTCCATAGAATTTAATGAATTTACCGTTTGCATCAAATACCATAATACCGCTGTTTATGCTTGTCGCAATTACATACAGTTTACCTTCACTGCCGATTGCCACCTTGCTTACATCAAAGAGTGCATCTGTTTTTATTAAATCAACCATAGATTTTTCGATGACCTTTTTAACAATACCATTGTAATCGACAAACAGTACTCTTTGATTTTTTGTATCCGCTATGTAAAAAGTCTTGTTTTTATCAACTGTAAATCCCTGTGCACCGGTTATGTTGAGTGTTTCTTCCACTCTCGACTGACTGAGATTTGCGGGCAGAATAAATTTGTCAAGAATTCTTTTTACCTTAAAATCAAGCCCTAATTCAAGGATACGCCCGTTTCCGCTATCCAGTATATAAACATTTTCCGAACCGTCATAATAAATGTCGGAAGGCTCTGACAGCGGTTTCTCCAAATTCATGTCAGAAGAATACATATCCTTTTCGGGATAATATCCGACCGGCGCTTTTACGGATTCCCCGTTCGAATTATATTCATAAGTATTGTACGGAACATAGGAATTCACAGCCGCAAAGGTTTCAAATGTTCCGAAAACAAAGCAAAATATCAACATTAAGAGTGCAAGCCGAAAGATATATTTTTTCATCACATTACCCCAAATTAATTAAGAATAGTCAAACAGATTGTGTACCATCATTTGATTCCTGATTGTGCCATTGTTTCCATGACGGAGCTTTGAGATATTAAGAAAACGATGATTGGCGGTATCATCAGCATTACAACTACCGCTGAGCCAGCACCGGCTCGGGCAATCCCACCTGCAGAAATCTGTGTCAAAACGGTTGGCAGCATTTTTAGACTTTCATTGTAGATGTATTGCGAGCCGGTCGCATTCCACATGCTCTGAAAAGTAAAAATAATCAGCGTCAGCCATGCAGGCTTTACGCAAGGCATGCATATTTTCCAGAATATCCTGTATTCACTGGCTCCGTCAATTCGCGCCGCCTCCAGTATGGAATCCGGTATTGCGACAACCATAAACTGTTTCATTAGAAATACCCCGAAGGTTCCGGCCAGTGCCGGCAATAATATAGCGCCGTATGAATTAATAAGCCCTAGCTTCGCAATGACAATATATTGTGGGATAACAGTTACTTCTGTGCGGAAAAGCAGTGTCCAAATGACCAATTGTGAAATGATAAAAAGTCCCGGAAATTTCGCTTTTGCCAAAGGATAAGCTGCCAGAGATGCAACGAGAATATAAACAGTTGTTCCCACGATGGAAATAAACAGGCTATTAAAGGCATATCTGCTGAATGGTATATTCAGGTTCTGAGCAAGTTGAAATGCTAAGGTATAATTACTGAGTGTCGGCTGTTTCACAAAAAAACGGGGCGGATAGATGAAAATTTCATTAATCGGTTTAAAGGATTGCACAATAGCGTAAAAAAGAGGGAAAGCCATAAAAACGCCGATGAAAATCAGGAATGCGAACACAAATATATTTCCCCATGTGCTCCTTGCAAGCCTTACTCGTTTTCTTTCTTTAAACTGCGTTTTTATATTAATCAAAACAGCTGATATCCTATTCATGATAACTCTTCCTCCACTTTTCTAAACTGCTGTGAATTTTCTTAAAGCTCTGTCAATTGCGTACCATGTTATAACCATTATAATAAACAGTACCACCGCAATTGCAGAAGCATACCCCATCTCAAATCTATTTGTCGCATAATCCTGCATATGTAACAGCAGCGTGTGTGTGGAATAATTTGTACTCGGGAATCCCGTAAGTGCCATGGGCACATTGCCGACAGCAAAGGAACCGGAAATGGACATGATAGCACTGAATAAAAGCTGGGGTCCCATCTGAGGAAGCGTTATATAATAGAGCTCCTGCCATCTGTTACTGATTCCGTCAATTGCACCTGCTTCAAAATAGGCTCTATCCAGCGACTGCAACCCTGCAACCAGTGACAAAAATCCCGCTCCAAGGCTGAGCCAGATGATGACGATGACTACAGCAGAAAAACTGTATTGACTGCCGGAAAGCCATGGGATCGGATCTCTGATAAAACCGATTTTAATCAGCATATTGTTTATAAAACCTTTTGCATCGCCAGAAAAGATAAACACCCAAATTATAAAAACGTTTGCTGTCAGCGACGGTGCGTACATAATTAAGGTGATAAAGCTTCTTGTATGTCTGCCTAATTCGTTAACCAGCCATGCTACCACGAAACTGAGCAGAAAACCGACCGGACCGGTAATAACAGCAAACACCAAAGTGTTTTGTATTGCTTTAACAAATACTTCATCATCTAAAAAAAGATGAAGATAATTATTAATTCCAACAAAATTCGGCTTTTGCACCATGTTAAAATCAGTGAGGCTGATGACGATGGATGACAATACGGGTATCAGCATAAACATGGTGAATAATACAAGAAAAGGGGCTAACATCACATAGTAAGGGATGTTTTTTATAAGTTGTTCTTTCAAAGTATAACCCTTGACCGGTTTTTTAAAAATTTTGGATGCTATGATACGCTATTCCCCCTTTCACGAATCCGAATCCAAATGGAATTCCTTGCGTTTTCTCATAATCTCATTGTTTATATCTTTATCGTATACAGAAAGAATACGGTGCGGATTTTTGTTCTGTTCGATTGATAGCCTGATTGCAGAAGTAAGGCTACGGGAAACATAATAATTTCCGGGAATTTGCGGAACATCTGTGACCCACTTCCATTGATCCTTTATCAGTGCCCGTTCAAAATCCTTCCACGGTATTTTGTCAAACGCCTTGATATTAGCCGGATTGCAACGTGCTGCCGCACCCATAATCGATTCCAGTTCATTTCCATAACGCGCCTGAGTGTCACCACTAACCCACCATGACATAAAATCAAAGGCTTCCTTTTTAATTCCTTTGTTTTCCGCAGATTTTAACATAACACAACCCGTACTTGAAGAAGACTCCGAACGGTTAATTGTTCCATCCTCTTTTTTGATACCCGGTATCGGTGCAAAACTCCATAATCCGGTAATTTCGGGTGCAGCCTGAAAAATCAGGTTATACATGGAATAGGATTGTATTGCCATCGGCATTTCTCCCGACCGAAACCGGTTATAAAAATCGAATTCCCTGTCTATTCCATAATCCGTATAAAGCTTTATCAATTTTTCAAAGGCATCATTCGCTTTATCCGAACTAAAAAGTGTCTTATTCAGTTTGTCATTATAGTAAGTTCCACCACTTTGAAACAAAAACTTATCGAATGTACCGATTCCTAATGAAACTGCCAAATTGGAACGATCCATTTCCTGAATACCGACATGCAGGTTATTGCTTTGCAGCTTTTCAATCACCTCATAGAAATCATCCCATGTTTGCGGCACTTTTAAGCCCAACTGTGCAAAAATATCTGTCCTGTAAAACAGCATATCGAATGTTTGGGATTCTGGAAGTGCATACACACCGCCCTGATACCGAAATGGAATCCAGGCTGAATCATAATATTCACTGTACATATCCTTTATATTGAATTGGCTCAGTTCCACTAATCCGCCGCGCATCGCTAGGTTTACAGGTGCTTCCTTTGTCAGCATCAATGCAATATCCGGTCCCTGACCTGCCAATGAGGCTTGAATCAGTGTACTACTGGTATCCACCATGCTCAGATTAATTTTTATTTTGGCTGTTGGTGCATAGCGGTTATTAATCAACCCCAGAATAACCTGTGCCTGATCGCGTCCTGTTGAAACCCAGACATTTGCAGTTTTCTTACCGCTTTTTGATTCTCCCACTGCTGTATAATTACCGAAAAAAGAAGCAAAGAACTTTTTGCAGGAAAATAATAATGACTCAAAAAATGTCGCATTCGCACCAGACACTTTTTGACCTGCAGGTACAAACGAAATACTGTCCAATTCCAATGGTTGCGAGCATAATGTAAGATATAAAGAACCCAACCCTTCAATAATGCCACCGAAGGCTGAAATACGCTCAGTAAAACTATATGGTTCATTGACAATCTGATTTAATTCATAAATATCCTGGTCGATAACAGAAGCTTCGGTGCCTGATGTTCCTGTTATTTTTGATATATTTTCCGATACAGACTGAAGAAGTGTGATATTGTTCTTAATTTCATCAAAAAGTCCGGGAATCTGTTTCTCCAATTGATAATCTCTGTAAACATCGGGTGTGGTTCCGGTAATAATGATCACTTTTCTGTATAATGTATTGAGGTTTAGTATAATCTTATTGATTTCCCGTAAAACACCTGCAATTTCTCCCGGCGTGGTTTCAAGTGATATAATATGCGTACCCTTTGCCAAATAAATTGGTGTTTCACCGTCTCCAAGCACCTTCATATACCAATCTAAATCATATTTAAATTTTATATTCTGTGCCTGAATAAATGGTATGTTCCCATCTATGGCAAAGGTTCTGTAGCTATTCATTCCCTGACTGAAATTTTGTCTTGCCCTGAATGCAACATTATACCAACCGTCATTCGCGACCGTGATTTTCCATGTGATTTTTTCACCGGGTTTCTCCCAATTGGTTTGACCGATTGTGTTGAACAAAATTTTGGAAGCGTCATTTGGAGTTGTAGCCGGACTTGAGCGATCACTCATCGGATAAAGTCTGGAAGAGGTTTTCTCCAAAGTATCCTCCGCTTCCTTTTTAAACAAAACTGCATTTTCTACCATTTGGCTGTACTGTGTTTTATATTGCTCATAGGTTTGAGCCGGCTTTTTATTTTCCAGAACAATTGTCCCGACAGCGATCTTTCCTCTGGCATTTGTTATTCTCAGCGTGTGTGATCCTTTTTGAAAATAAAAAAGATATGGTTCTGAATATTGCCCTAAAGCATCATATAAACCAATTTCATTCCAATGAGGCATTTCAATCTGATTCGGGCGCAAATCATTTCCCGCACTGTCTTTTTTAAATAAAGTACCGTTTATTGAATTTTCATCTGACCATATCAAAGGAAGCTCCAAGCCGGCTGCCTCGTCAAACGGCTGTTTCCCATCCATTGCAACCGATATTTGAGGATTGGATAACTGGTCTTTATCCGGATAATAGTTGACAAACATTGAATATACACCTGTTTCGGGAATACTAAGTTTCCATTCACACCATTTGTTTGCATCGGTTATAAGGCATGCATCCTTGCCGCCCAGCTTCGTTTTTGATTCATTCAGATGCTCAGCAGCTTGTATTTGTTCAGGCAATAAAGCAATCGATTCTTCCGGTTTTTTTTGATCTTTATAGTTTTTATAATAGTAATAATAGCTTGTATTATTAACCTGATTCGTGCTTTCTGCAGAACTGACAGTATTGTTTTCTGTTGCAAAAATGATAGTAGAACTATTTGTAAAACAATATATTACTAAAATAAAAATCATAAATATAATTTTTGCTCTTTTTTGCAATTGAATCATCTCCTTTAATACTATAACTATGAATAAAACGTTTCGATTTAAATAATTTAACCAATTTTAATGTGTTATTTTATATAATATAATAACATTTGCATTACTTTTTGTCAATATGGGTTGACAAATTAATCGAAGCAATTTATAATGGAATTAACATACAATTATTTGTGCGTAACGTTTTATGTAAAATGAAAAAGGGAGCGAGTATATTCTATGGCTGCTACAATCAAGGATATTTCCAAAATGACCGGTTTGTCATTATCAACAATATCAAAATATTTGAACGGTGGCAATTTGTTACCTGAAAATAACGAATCTATTCAAAAAGCAATAGAAGAGCTGGATTTTCGGGTGAACAGCTTTGCAAGAGGACTTAAAACCAGCAAATCCAATACGATTGGTATTGTTATTCCTATGATTACCAATATATATGCGAATTCATTAATTGCAAAAATCGAAGCGATACTAAGAAAAAATAATTATGGTACCCTCGTGTGTGACTGCGGTTGCGACCCAAAAATTGAAAAAGAAAATATCGAGTTTTTAATTTCAAAATCGGTAGACGGAATCATCAATATACCGATTTCCCGTACCGGAGATCATTTACAAATTGCAAATACTTTAAACATTCCTGTGGTTCTGATTGAAATCAAATTCGATAATTTTAACTTTGATTCTGTCATGATAAATGATACAGCTATCGCTAAAAAGGCAACCTCTTACTTAATCAACTGCGGCCATAAAAACATTGGTTATATTACCGGTCCAATGGATACCATAATTGCACAGGAGCGCTTTATCGGATACATGCAGGCTCATACAGAAAATGGTCTTATCTTTCAGAACCGCCTGGTGGTTAACGGGGATTATAACGCAGAAAACACCTACGATGCGGTAACCAAATTTTTAACCCATAATAAAGATATAACCGCTATATTTGTTACAGAACCGGAAATGACACTCGGCAGTCTCCTTGCTATCAATGATTTGGATATTAAAATCCCGATGGATTTGTCCTTCATAGGCTTTGACAATCTTCGCATTTCAAATATCTATAAACCGAAACTCACTACTGTCAGTCAACCTGTTGAAGAAATCGCTGATACTGCAACTGAAATTCTGCTTGGCCGCATGAATAAAAAATTGCCGCCCGAACAAATTATCCGCAGACTGGATGCTTCACTGATTTACGGAGATTCTGTAATTATTATTTAAAGTGTCATTGTATTTTATTATAAAAAGGACTTAAATTTTGATAAGTCCTTTTTTTATAAGTATTTTTCGCTGACCTCTCATTTCATTTTGAATTTCAGTATAACAAATTATCATAAAAGGATAAATTTTAAGATTTTACGAATTTTTATAACGAAACGATACACTGTATTTAAATTGTAGCATAATAATCCCAATATGTCAACATATTTTATTGTATTTTTCTATATATTTTTATTTTTTATCAAATATTCGAAAAAATATCTTGCAAATTTCAAAGAGTTGTGTTACTATATAAATAATCCGTTGTAAATAAGCAACTCTTGAGCGAAACGTTCTTTTTTATTGTAAGTTGTAAAGGGGTTCTATAAATATGTTAGATAAGAATATATCAAAAACCGGTCATTCGTTTAACAGTAAAACCGGCTATCTTGAAGTTGATTATAAAAATTGGATATCAAAACAAGATATTGTTTATAACCGCCCGATAAATGATCCTCCCGATGCCGCAATGTTCGGGAACGGCAAAGCAGGTGCAGCCGTTTGGAACAAAGATGGTTTAAATCTGCAAATTACTGCGGTAGATGCATCCCCTCATTCCTGTTATTCCTCGGGTTATTTAACATTCAGTACTGTTCCCAATCTATTGGATTGTACCAGTTTTCATCAGCGGATGAATTTATATGATGCAACCGTTACAACTGAAATTGATAGTAACGTAAAAATCACCATGTTCGGTGATGTGGATGATGAATTATTAGGAATCACTGTTGAGGATTTACGGGACAATGTCGAGGATATTACGATTAAATTCGGAATCTGGGATGTTACAAAAATTACCAGCAGTTTTTTGCATAACGAATCCGATGATTTTGAGGAATGGAAAAAAATCAGATGGATGAACGAATGCAAATATCCCTCTTTTTCCCGTGGCGAAACATCCTGTTATGGGTTCGGCTATGCACTGGCAATACATGTGACCGGAACCGACTATAACATTATAAATAAAAGTACATTTGAATATGAAATAAAAATTACCCCTGCAAAAAAATATACCATTTGGATTGCAAATCCATGCAAAATAAACGTTGGTTCCGAATTATCAAATGCAGTGGAAAAAGTATTTGATAAAGTCAACCATACAAACGATGAGCAGGTTTTATCAGAACACAAATCCTTCTGGCACAGCTTTTGGCACAGCTCCTACATTCAATTTACCGATAACACCGAGAACGGCGAATACATTGAAAACACCTGGTATAATTCAATTTATATGCTGGCTTTGGCATCCCGAGCAACCTATCCATGTCATTTTATAAACGGTGTTTTCCGATGGGCGGGCGACAGCAATATCCGCTGGTGTCAGTACTATACCTATTTTAATATGCGTGCAATCAACAATCACTGGTTGGCATCCAATCACCCAGATATGCTTATGCCCTATCTTAACCTTTATTTTAATTTGATGCCTGAACATATTGCGGCAACCCATGAAATCTGTGGCATTGACGGTTTGAAAATGCCCGAGGGTTCCGATAACCGAGGGGGCGGTATGTATGATACGCCCAATAATTTTACAGGAAGAATATACACCGATGCACTTGAAATCGCATTATTAATGTATCAATATGCCAATACTTATAACGACAGCGATTATTTAAAAAACAACTGTTATCCCTATATGCGTGAAGGTGTTCGGTTTTATACCAACCGTTTAAAATATGACGGTCGATTCTATTATATAGAAGACTCCAACTGCCTTGAACAATATTGGGATGTGAAAAACCCGATTACAGATTTGGCAATTATCCGCACCGTTTTCCCCCTGTTTATCGATTTAAGCAAGCAATTTGAAAGCGATCAATCCCTTTGCAGGACAGCTGAAGATATTCTTGCCAATCTTTCCCCCATTGAAACAGGCTTTGAAGATGGCGACATGATTTATCTGCCATGTTCTTCCCCGGTACCGGAAGAAAAAAATCACCAAAATCCAGAAATGGAAATTCTGTTTCCCTATGGATTCACCGGAATTGGCGCACCTGATTATGAAATCGCATATCAAACTTGGATGCACCGCAAACGCGAATATACGATATGGTCACCCGATGCAATTGCCGCCGCAAGACTTGGTCTTGGCGACTTCGCATATGACGGAATTAACTTGATGTGTCTGAATCACCAAATTCGTGCATCCGGTTTTCATGATGATCATAACGGTGCTTATGAATCAAACGGACTTATCGCTTGTGCAATTAATGAGATGATGTTACAAAGCCATACCGGATTAGTAAGGGTATTCCCTGCTCTGCCGTCAGACGAAAATTTCGTTTCGAAATTCACACTCATGGCTCAGGGTGGTTTCCTAATTAGTTCTGAATATGAAAAAAAAGATATAAAATACATTGGCATAAAAAGCCTTTATGGAAACCCTTTTAAGATTTATAATCCTTGGGGAAATAAAACAATCCGCGTTATTTCCTGTAGCACTGAAAGTGTGCTATTAGAAACAAGCGCTTCAGAAATCATATGCGGCACAAAATCTAATGAAATTTACATCATTGAGCGTATTGATAATCCCTTTTCAGAAATGGTATTCCAAAAGATAGACGCAGAAAGAAATATAGCTGCAAAGAGTATTTCGAATTATAGACCACGCGCCGAGGAATTAACATTCAAATGGACAGGTGACAGAAAACTCGCAACCAAAATAATACGCAAGCTAGGAAACTGCTAGGAAACTGATTGATTTAAATATAATAATAGATAATAATAGATAATAATGATAGTTACAATGAAGCTGCATATTACCTCTTATCATTCCAACTAAACAAAACGTTTCGTATATAAAACGAATT
>CAZFQD010000010.1:0-29078 GCA_964520885.1 uncultured Oscillospiraceae bacterium
AATAGTAGAAATTAAATAGGGGTATTAAACCACCTAACATTAATAAAACCTCCTAAATCTACAATAGTAGAAATTAAATAGGGGTATTAAACTCTTATCCAGTAGCAAACTTTACAGATCTACAATAGTAGAAATTAAATAGGGGTATTAAACGGTTGGAGAGTTGAAAGGCAAGAGATTATCTACAATAGTAGAAATTAAATAGGGGTATTAAACTGCAATGCGACAGGCTAACGAACTTGAATCTACAATAGTAGAAATTAAATAGGGGTATTAAACCCCTAAATATACATATTAAACAAAAATGTTAATATGAAAATTAAAATACTTGATACTTTTAAACATAATAATACCCCCGTATATTAGAATTATACTATAAAAATTAAATTAATACAATAAGTTTATTCAACAATAATAAAATTTGTTTCAATGTTTTTTGCAAAGCCAAATCGTGTAATTTTGCAACTATTACTAAGTTGAAAAATAATTACTGAATCAGCTTGAGAAAATTTATTTTCAAAATTGTTAGTTAACTCTGAAATAATATTATTTAAAACCCTTTCGCTGTTTACAATTTCATAAACTGAATATTGCAACCTAAAACCAAATTTTTTTATAAATTTTGCAAGTTTATTTCGCAGTTTATTGCTTTCTATATCATAACTAATTATTACCATATAAATCCTCCATTATTAGCATTATAAATTGTTCTCCTGATTTCCCTTTCATAAATGAACGATAATAATTTTGAATATATAAAAATATTTTTTCTTTATATTCAAGTATTGGCTCCATTAATGTTTTAATGTATTTAGAATTATTTTCATATTTAAGCAAATATCTATTATTAATAATAATAAAATCCGATTCTTTAAACTGTTTTAGCCCAATTGCTTTATTAACAGTAATATCAACAAGAGGTCTTAGTGGCTCAACTAAATCACAAACTAAAGATTTTCTCATATAGAATTGTTTATGCAAAACTCCAACATATAAATCAAAACCATATAAATTTAGTAGTGCTTCAATAAAATTGAATATCAATGTATATCCAATATCCAAAACAGCATTTATCATATTATCCTTAACCCTTGGTCGTCGCCCGTTCCACGCAACATTTGTAAAGACATATTGAAAGTAAAGTCTTGATGCTGAACCCTCAAAGCCCATTATTGACTGCGTTTGTAAATCGGAATTGAAAAGTTTATAAATATATCCCTCTAATTTTATAATTTCACTTTTAAGCAATGAATAGTCTTTATGAACTTTTTTTAAAGCAAAAATTTGATTTTTTATTTTGCATACCGCAATATATCTTCCAATATCATAACCTGCATATTTATACTGCTTTTCTCTTAGCAAAGTATTACCTCTTGTTTCACAACAAAAGCTTTCATATACTTTTGTTGTTGTAGTCATCAAAACTATTGAAAAACCAAATTTCTTTGATTTTTGTATTAATGCCGATGTTATAGATATATGCCCTATAACAAATACTGCAAAAATCCTATAACAGCTCGTTTGAAATTTTATTTTATTTTCTTCATCTTTAACAATAATATTATCATTTAAAAAAGATAACTTTTCCTTTTGAGCAGAAAAAATAAATATTATTTGTTTTTGTACAAAATCTTTATTACTCATCATAGGCTGTCCTATCACATAATGGCGAATATATGCAATTTTTGCATTTGTTGCCATTTGTCATTACAAAATTTTTGGGTTCAAAGTTATTTAATGAAGTTATTAAGGCCTCAAATTTATTAAACATTCTTTCATCATCTTTTGGGAGTGAAACTTGATATGATTTATTGTTTTCATAACTATATAATTTAAGATTTTCTATTTCATATCCCATTTCTAACATACAAAAATATTGAGCATACAATTGAAAAATATATCCGTCATAAATTTGTGAAATTTTTCTTTTTCGTTCAACAAGTGTTTTCTCCTCTAAATAATAAATGTCTATTTTCCCACAAAGATTATATTTGTGGGAAAATACCTCTAAACCCTGCAAAACAGATTTTTTCGTGCTATAAGTTTTTGTATCAATAGACTTATGAGCTTGCTTTCCCTCTATTTGGGATAAATTCTGATACAGTATTTCTTCACCACTGTAAAGATTATGAAAGTAAATTGACATAGGACAAAAAATGAAATCATTTAATATAGAAATGGGAATTGTAGCTTCCATTTTTATTTCCTCTTGGCAATATCTTGGGCAAAATTTAGCCACTCTTTATTGCTTATAGCTATTCTTAACTTTTTAAAATCATCGGTATTGTTAATTTCATTTAATACCCATAATCCTTTCAATGCAATATGATATGCTCCGTTTGCATCAGCATCTTGTGGCAATTCCTTACTTGCATTTTCAGAATAGTAAAATTCATTATTGCTATTTATTACAGGAGATAAAATAAAATCCTTACCGTCTTTACTTGAACTATATCTCATTGATAAAGTTACACTTAAATACTTTAATAATTTGCTGTAAAATTTTGAATTGTTAATATTTGTAATTAACCTTTTTAAATCATTTCCACTTGAAAATTCAATGTTGTTTTCTGTAAATAACTCTTTAATTTTTTGAGTAACATTTATTTTTTCGTAATCGCCTTTATTTTGATTTAAACTTTTATTCCAAGCATATCTTTCTATATCATAGGTGCATACTGTCCACTGAGTCCTTGTTCCCTCTGCTTTTGTTGTAAAGTTATCATAATCAAACGCAAATTCAAAATAATCCTTTTCTTTGTTATAGCGAATACTATCAAATTTGTTTATAAATTCTCTTGAGTCTTCAATGCTTTTGTAATGGGGCTTTAAAAAGTCAACAAAACCTGTGGTTGGGTCAATTTTACTTGTATTCCAAGCTGGAACATAGAAAATAAAGCCATTTTGTTTTCCCATTTCTTTAAAACTTTTAAATTGATTTGTCAGTTGCATTGCTTTATATAGACCGCCAATTTCATTTGGGGCTTTATCCTTAAATACTAAATAGTTAAGTTTATTAATAAGCATTTTTTCAAATTTTTGATAAACCTGTTTTTCAACCTTAAAACGACCTCTTTTAAAACCAAAGTTTAAATCCTCCATTACAACAATTGCGTTATACTCAAGCATTAATTTTGAAATCAAATGCACAACCTGACTAATATAACCCTCTTTTAATTCCTTAATATTTTCAATGGTTGACCAATTTTCACGAGCCTTTGCTTTTTCGTTTTCCTTTATATCAAGCAAAGTATGATATGGAGTTTTAAAGTCAACAGTTTCGCCCTTGCTATTTTTATATTGCCCAACTATTTCATTTAATGTATATTGAATACTTTTTCCATTTTTATCTTTTAATACATTTCCTTTTTGGTCTATTACGGAAATGTATAGCAAATGTCTTTCCCCTCTATCAATACCTATAATATTAACATCTGGATTATTTTTTAAGTATTCAAACACTTTGCTGTTTACTTTTGGATTTTCGTTTGCTTTGAAATTTATTGTTATTGGACAATGAAATTGAAATTTTTCAATAGTATATCGTTTATCCTTTACAATGTCATATTCAAAAATATTTGTTTTGTTCGGAGTTTTTGGATTTTTTGCATTAATAGGTTTATTTGCCTTGTGAGTTGTTTTATTTTTTTCTTCAATAGATGCTTTGCGATAAAAAATTTCGGCTTGACCATTTAATTTATAAACAACATTTTTTAGATTTTCTTCATCAAATAAAGCTTTCCAATAAAGTGTGTGCATATTTGGTTTGCCTTTGCTGTATGATGAAAAATCCTTGTTATATATTTGGAATAAATAGAGTTTGCCGTCATTTATCATTTGTTCAATATATTTATTTGAAATATACTTAATAGTTATTTTATATCCTTGTTGAGAAATTTCTTTGTAGAATTCACTAATATCATTATATTGGGAAGTATCAGAAAAAACAAAATTAAATTTCTTCCAATCGCTATGCTTTTGAATTGAATCTTTAAAAAAGCCAATTAATTTGCGACAATCATTTATATTAAATTCTTGTCCTTTTTTGAATGATTCTTTTTCATAAATTTCTAATATTTCATTTGATGGGGCAAATTCATCAATTCTTGATTTTGAAAAAAATACTTTTGGCAACATTTTGTTTGGTCCAGGTAATAGTTTGTAAACAATTTTGGCATAATTATTTTCTTCAAAGGTTTCTTCAATATCCTCAAAAATATGGGTGTTTCTTTTATCCATTATCCCTATATAATAACTCCCACCCTTCATAAACAATATCGATGAGTTCGAAGATTCCTTGTTTTCATCCCAACCATCCATTAATGTTGAGCAATCAAAATTTAATTTAACCTTTTCTATGCTATACGGCTTTTTGGTCACAAAATTCCTAACCTTATCATATAGCTTTGTTACAAGGCTTAACTGTTCAAATAATGGGTCAAAGGTGGAATAAAAATTCTCATCCTTTTGGGATATTTCATCAGACTTTAAATATATAGGTTTAACAAAATGAAGCATTTCCATTATGCTATCTAAAAATAATTTAATATTATATTTTTGTTCCATTGTTAAATCGCTGTTGTTAAATGAAATATTTAATATACCTTTTACGCAATTATATTTAGCTGAAATATTTGAAATAAAATCAAATGATTTACCTTTTTCTTCTTTTGTTTCAGCAAAGAAATGATTTTTGAAATAATCGGCTATACAAGTCTTTGAATATCTTTCTTTTACACTTTTGTTTTCATCGCTATTATCAAAATCAGCAATATATAAATCTATTGATTTTTGCAGTTCTTCAATTGCTATATAATCTTTTTTTGCAAACTTTTCTTTTTCCTTATCTAATTTTTCTCTTTTCTTATCTAATTTTTCTCTTTTCTTTTCATCTGCTTTTTGATATAAATTCTCAAAATCAGGTTTTATTATTTTATCATAATAATTGCTTAAAGCTTCTCCTATGATATTGTAATTTCCAAATATTTTTTGTGAGATATTTGTAATTTTTGTATCGTTTCTTAAATAAATTTTTGCTAAATCATATTCCTTTAAGTCTGCAAGTATTTTTTGAATTTCGCAAAGTATGTTAAGTTGTTTTCCATTGTTATTAATATCACATAAAATTAAATTGTTTTTATAATATTTTTCAATTGCAGTCAGCATTTCATCAGTGCTTTCAAAGGCTTCAGGCAAAAATGAAATATGTAATTTTTCACTTAAAATCTGCTTGAATAGGGGTTTTAACTTTGGTATTTTATCGCTTTTTTCAGTTTGCTTTTGGTTAAACAAGTTAATATATTCATTTAACCCTTTGATTTTTAATTCGTTTTCTGATTTGCCACCAATAACTGCATTGTAAGCTTCAATTTGTGGTTGTGTTAATACCTCATTAAAATAATTTAAAGTAAAAATGTCTTGAATTGAATTTACATTTAAAATTGCCTCAAGGTCTTTATAAATTGCTTCAAAATTTTCTGCTACCTGTGAGTTTTTTACTTTTTCAAATATATTTAAATTATCTATAAACTTTGGCAGATTTTCGTTAATTAATCTATATGCTATTGCAGTTGACTTTTCTTCATCACTATACATATTCTTTCTATTTTCGTGGTAACCTTTAAAATATGTAGTAAAGGTTTTAAAATCTTTATCAAAATATTTATTATTATTATTTTCATTAATCCAATTTTCTAAGTCTTCTTTAATTAATTCTTTTTTATCTATCCTTTCAAATATTCCTTTTACTGCACCGCTTTTAAAACTATTCGCTATTTCTTTTCTAAGTTCCTTTTTAACATCATCAAATTTTTTCTTAAAGTTTTCATCTTTTTTCTTTTCGGCATTTAAGTTATACAACTGATAGTATTCATCTAATTTATTTAATTTTGCTTCGCTTAATGCTTGATTAATAAAATCCTTATGATATTCATCAATTGTTTTTTTCATTTCTTTGTAACTTTCATTACGAGCCGTATCGGTTGCAATAATACCTTTTTTTTGAATGTTTTCAAGTGTTTTCCCTTGAGGAATTAACTCAAACCTAAGTGTTTTGCTAAGTGAATACATACCTACAAATTCATTAAAATTGTTTTTCATTTTGACTCCTCCATTTTTGTTTTTTGTCATTATTTTTCTAAATAATAATTGCATACTTTTATTTTATCACATCAACTGTCCCATTGTATGGACTATGAAAACAAAATAACAAAAAATATTATTTTTAATACTATTCTACAACAAAAAAGTAAATAATTTAAAATGATTATATAATATTCTTTTCAAATAATCAACTTATTTAGCCTAAAACTCGTCAATATATTCTATTTTTCTTTAAAATATATAATTCCCCCACAAAAAAAGATAGCCAAAAAGCTATCTTTTAATATTTCTTAATTCCAACCTAATCGTTAATTATTCTCCTGTTTTACTTTATTAAATTTATAAATAAGCATTCCAAAAACTACAAAAGCAACAATTATAACAATGCCCAAAATGCCCATACTCTTTGCAAACATTATAAGCATTTCCATATTTTTGCCCACAAATAAACCTGCAAAAAAATAAATTGCACAGCCTATCAAACTTGCTAAACAAATAAAAAGCCAAGAGGATTTTCTCTTTAACTGAATTAGCCCTCCAATTATAAGCATAACGGTAAACATTCCTGGGGCAAATCGACTAATTACGAATGCAAATCCTTCTGCTTTCTGGGCGAACTTTTTTGCCTTTTCAATAGATTTATCGTCCACTAATTTTTTAACTAATTTAAAGGATAACACCTTTTCCCCATATTTGTAGCCTATTTCATAAAGCATTATTGATGAAAAAATTGTGCCTAAAAAAAATGTAATAATTAAGAAATACCAACCACTTGCCGCCTGCCCTGCCAACACACCTATTATTAATACAAGAGTATCCGAAGGATATGGAGGAAAAACTTGCTGAATGCATGCCGAAAAAAATATAAAAATTACTACAGTCCACATTGGTGCTGAATTTATTAAATTAAAGAATTCCGAAATCTGATTTTCCAATATTTTAGCCCCTTTTTTTATTTAGTTGACTAATTCTATAAACTTTTCATTATTTCTAAATTTTTCCCAATGAAGTGCATATTGTTGTTGTGCTATTTTTTTTATTTCTGGTTCTAATTTTATTGACCGCTCTAACATTTCAAGAGCTTTATCCACCTCATATCTATCTGCATAAATTGTAGCGGCTCCGTAAATGCTCCAAACATCATTCTCATCTGTTTCCAATGCTTTATAAAACCATTCTAAACATTTGTCTTTATCCCCTTTTATTTTATAATACATAGCCATTGAGTAAATCCCATAGGTGTAATCACTTTTTATTTCAAGGGCTTTTTTTAATAACTTTTCTCCTTCGGTCAACCTATAAAGTCTACTAAGCGAGATACCTTTAACAGTATACGCTTCATAAGAATTTTGGTCTAATTCTAAAGCAGAATCGCATAGCTTTATTGCCTCATTATATTTAGTAGCATAATAATTTTCCTTTGCTTGATAAATAATTTTATTAACTTCATCTAAACTGCTACTTACTGCAACACTTGAAATACTACTGCTATTTACTTTTGAAGAAATTACTGCCGAACTAATATTATTAACTTTGCTATTTATATTTGAGTTTTCATTTTTTGTAGCATTATTACAGGCTGAAAACAAAATACAAATGCAAAATAAGACAAATAGCAATCTGATTTTCATAATTTTTTCCTTTATAAATAAAAACAATTTATTAGTTTGAATAATATATTAAAACTAATAAAATGTCAATTAAAATATTGCTTCTAATTACTTTATTATATCACAAATCACTTGGGTTTTCACTTTTTTATTCAATTAACTAAGAAAATTTAAAAAAATCACAAAGTTTTCCACAGTTTTATAAAAATTGTTGATAATTTCATCCCCAAAATACTTTCTTCCCCACTGTTTCCCATGGTTTGCTGTTATTTGTCCTTTAAAAAATGGGGAAACTTAAAAAAATTAAAGAGTTGACTATTTGAAAAAAATCATTATAATAAAAGTGTTACACTTTTCAAGTATAATTATATTGTAGTTATACCACGAATATTAATTAAATTTATCTATTGGAAAATGAAAGGGTTGAAACTTATAATGAGTATTTTAGAAAAAATAGAAAAAAGAGGGACTTGGCTGACATATAGACCGGATATTAAGGTGCTCGATTGCACTATTAGAGATGGTGGTTTAGTAAATAATTTTGATTTTACTAATGAATTTATTTTAACTTTATATAAAACCTGTGAAAAAGCAGGTGTTGACTATATGGAATTTGGATATAAAGCAGATAAAAAGATTTTTTCGCCCTCAACAAATGGCAAGTGGAAATTTACTACTGAAGAAGACATTAGAAATATTATTACAGAACCATCTTTTACATTAAAAATATCAGTTATGGCAGATGCAGAACGAACTGATTATCATCAAGATATTCTGCCAAAAGAAAACAGTGTTGTTGATTTAGTTCGTATTGCAACTTATATTCATCAAATTCCTACTGCTATTGAAATGATTAAAGACGCACACAGTAAAGGGTATGAAACATCATTAAATTTAATGTCTATTTCTCTTGTTAGTGAATTTGAATTAGATGAAGCTTTAGATGTTTTAGCAAAAACTGAAGTTGACACTATTTATTTAGTTGATAGTTTTGGTGCTTTGTATTCTGAACAAATTAGAGCATTAGCCGGTAAATATTTAAAGGTTGCTGAAGGTTGTGGAAAAACAATTGGATTTCACGCTCATAATAATCAACAATTAGCATATGCAAATACTATTGAAGCTCTTGTTTTAGGGGTTAGTTATTTAGATGCAACTGTTTCTGGCCTCGGTAGAGGTGCCGGTAACTGTCCTATGGAATTGTTATTGGGATTTTTGAAAAATCCAAAATACCACACAAGACCTATTTTAAAATTTATTATGGAACATGTTTTACCTATGAAACAAGAATATTCTTGGGGCTTTGATATTCCTTATATGATTACAGGACAGTTAAATTTGCACCCTAAGGCAGCAATTGACTTTATGAAAGAAAAAAGGACAGATTATATTGAATTTTATGATTCTTTAGTTAATGGCTTTTAGATTATTGCCAAAAATAAAAAAGGATGGGATTTTTATGATAAAAAATAATATTCCCTACGATTTTATAACCGAAAATGTAGACACATTTGTCTCTTCAACAAATGTGTCTTGTTCAATGTTTGATAATGAGGGTAACAAAATATATTGTAATTCAAACAAATTAAATTCTTGTGAATTTTGTGATTATTTAAGTGAAATTATTGGCGAAAGTTTTTCTTGCGAAAAGGCACATATTTATGGAGCAAGGCAAAGCGAACGATTTTCTGGCAAATATATTTATTTTTGTCCTATGGGATTAGCACATTTTTGCTCCCCATTGGTTATTGATGCTAAGTGTATTGCCTATCTAACTGGAGGACCTTTATTGATAATTGAAAAAAATGAATTTGTTGAGTTTGACCTTGGAGAAAAATATAAATTGTCCAAACAACAAAAAGATGAATTATACAAAAAACTTAGTAAAATTGAAACTCAAGAGCCTGATAGACTAAGCCGTTTATCTAATATGTTATTTATATTGGCTTCATATATTTGCGGAGTTGAGTCTTATAAACTATTTAATTCTGGGGATTTTGATGAACAGCAAAATAAAATAAGCCAATATATTCATGAATTAAAAATCAACACTTCGGTTGATGAAAGCCCATCTTCCTACCCCATTAACAAAGAAAAAGAACTTTTAACCGCCATTTCTGCTGGAGATAAGCAAGATTCAGGTCGCCTATTAAATGAAATTTTAGGGCATATTTTCTTTGCTTCAGGTGGCAATTTCAGTATTATAAAGGCGAGAATTTTGGAACTTGTTGTGCTTCTTTCGAGGGCAGCTTTAGAAGGCGGAGCAGATATTGAGCAAATATTCGGCTTAAATTATATGTATTTAAAAGAGATTAATGCTTTAAAAACGATTGATGAAATGTCGTATTGGTTATCAAATATTATGGTTCGTTTTACTAAATCAGTATTTACTTTTGTGGATGTTAAGCATACTGATGTTATTTTTAAAGCTGTGGACTATATTAAAAGAAACTATCAAAATAAAATCTCTTTAGATGAAGTTGCAAGCAAGGTTTTCTTATCTCCTTCATATTTTAGCAAGATTTTTAAAGATGAAATGAATTGCAATTTCAACATTTACTTAAACAGGGTTAGAATTGAAAAAAGCAAGATGTTGCTTTTGTCGGATAAGGTTAATTTAACCAATATTTCAGCAGAGGTTGGCTTTGAAGACCAAAGCTATTTTTCAAAAGTGTTTAAAAAGGTTACCGGTGTTCCACCGGGAAAATTCAGAGAGAGCAGAGGACAGATAAAGCAGGAAAAGATTGAAAATTGACAATTAATTTTCTTGTAGGGTGTCGCCGCCTTCGGCGACCCGTAATAATGAACAATTAAATCAAACATTTAGAAAAAAAGGTCTTGTTAATAAAATTTAATAATGATATAATATTCATATATATTTGGTTAAAGAAGGGGAAAGTGATGAAAAAAAAGGCGGGTATTATATTATCATTATTCATTTTTGCATCTATTTTGTCTGGATGTAATATTATTTCAAAAAAAGCTTCTCAATCTTCTTGGAATTTTCAAAGCAGTAAAAATTTTTCTGTGTTTTCCTCTTCATCAATAAATTCATCAATAAGTTCTTCAAGCAATATTTCTTCAACAATGCTTTCATCAGCAGCAGACAATTCTCCTATAATTAAAAATGATACTTCAGGAATACCTGATGCTTTGCTTTATAAAGCAATATTAAAAGCATTAGATAAAGTTCAAGATGAAGAATTTACTCAAAATGAAGCATTGTCTTTAACCTTTTTGAGTTATGGATTTAATACTGAAAAAATCAAAGACATTAAAGGAATTGAAAAATTAAAAAATTTGAGTTTTTTGCATTTAGCAGGAAATGAAATAACTGATATTTCTCCTATTGTTAATTTAAAAAAATTAAAATCTTTAAATTTAGATAATAACAAAATCTCAGATATTTCAGTAGCTAAGGAATTTACAGGTTTAGAAATTATATATTTTTCATATAACAAAATTTCTGATATTTCTCCGCTTTCAAATCTTAACAATTTAAAAGAACTTTATTTGTGGTATAATAGCATAGAAGATATTTCTCCTTTATTAAACTTGAAAAATTTAAACTCATTAAATATTGAAAGCAATTTAATTAATATGTCAGACCAAAAAACAATAGATGCAATAAACAATTTAAAAAGCAAGATAAATCGTTTTGGAATAGGACTACAAGGAGTAAAGAATACTCAATTACAATATTATTCTCCCGTTCATCTATATATTGGCAAACAACAAACATTAAATGAACAGGAAAATATATTTTATGTAAAAGCAACATTAAATGATCAAGAAATAGAATTAGATAAATATTATGAATTAAAGGAAACTAAAAAATATAAATTAGAAATGTGGGACAATCTTAAAACTTATTATTCCGTCACTTTTAAAATATTAAATTAAAAAAGTTGGGCATTTTATATTGCAATTTAATAATTTAATAGAAAATCAAAAAAACTATTTACATTTTAAAAAAGTTGTGATATAATTTAATTGTATAATTGTCTAAACAATGCAAATTATTATAAAATTTTTATTAAGGATGTGAAAACTTTGAAAAAAATGTTAGCTATTTTCTTTGGTATTATTATATCAGTTTCATTATTTTCTTCTCAAGTTTTAGCAATTACAGAAACTCAGTTTATTGATTATTTAAAGCAAAATGATTTTGCTCAAGAGTATATTACTTATGCACAAAATCATTTTAAGTCTTATAATTATACTTCAGCTCAACTCGATTCTTTGAAGATTTACACTGATAATGTGCTTGAAATTGCTATGGCAAAAAATCCCGAGGTAATAACTCAAGGTTCAACTAAGTTTGATAAAAGCAAATTCACAAATGCTGAAGAAGACCAAATTATTGAATATGTTATTAAAGGTGCCGAAGCATTAGGATTAACTGCTGTAGTTACAAGAGGAGCCGACAGTATTCGTTATGTAGAATTTTATAATAAGGCAGGCAAGAAAATTGGTAGTGTTCAACCTAAGTATAATGTTCTTAAATATACTGATGGGACATTAGCATCTGTAAATAATTATATTTATTTTTCTTTATTAATTATTGGGCTTTTAGCAATAGCAACAGTTGTTTTAAAAAAGGTAATTGCAAAAAAGGAAGTTACTATTTAGTCTATGTTATTTATTAAAGTTTATAAGGTTTTAATTAAATATTTATTGAAATGCTTAATCACTCCGATATGTATTACTATCGGAGTGGTTTTAGTTGTATTTGTTTTATTTAATTCAAAAATATCTTTAGTCTATGCTTATACAAATATGCTGGTGTTTTATGAGCCGGAAAGTGATGAAAATTTATATAATCAAGCTATAACACCCATAGTTACATTAAATCCTATTGAAGAGGGAAAAGAGCCTACCGAAGTAGAAATAAAATATCCTGAATTTGGAGTAAAGTTTGCTGAACTTACTATTGAAGATTTGGATTATAAAAATGGTTCGGTTTTTAATTGCGATGATTATGCCCAATTAAAATTTGGTTGGGGACGGTCATTTTTTTCTAGGTATCCGGGGGAAGGCGGTAAAATTGTTCTTGCAGGTCATTTAGTCATATATAGAAGATTGATAAATATTAGGATAGGAATAGAAATTGTTTTAAAAACCACTTATGGAACCTATAAATATAAAGTTACCGAAACTAACATTGTGGACCCAATTAACAATACGGTCATGCAAACGGATGATTCTAAGGAAAGATTAATTTTATATATTTGTTTACCTGCAGAAGAATTGGGAAAGGAAACAAAAAGATTTGTGGTTACAAGTGAATTAACAAAAGGACCAAAGGGTATAAATATTCCTTTTGAAGATACAAACGGAGGTTAGGTATTTTGAAATATATTAAGTTTTCATTACAAAAAATTATTTGTGCCATTATCTGCGTTTTATTAACGGTTTTGGTATTGATTTTAAACTTTAATGTAGTTTTCATAAAGAAAAACCTCATTAAAAATATTAATGCTGATTACATAAGTATGCAAAAGACAAAACTTAATAGTGATTTGCAGTCGGTTTGCTATGCTAATGGTGTCAAATATGAACTATTTAATGATTTAATTACAGATGATATTATTATTAAGAACAATAAAGAGTATTTAAATTCAGTTTTTGATTATATAGAAGGGAAAGTTCCCAATATCATTGAATTTACAAATACTGCAAATAAATTTGAGATTTCTATAAAAGAAATATTAATGGAATATTATTCTTTAGAATTCGGAAAAGAAGAATATACTATAAATGAAAATTCTATTAATAACTTTGCAAATTTAGAAAAAGCAAATTTTTCTCATTCGGTTGTCCCTATTTTGGGGTTTGGAACCTTTGTAAATTATCTAAAAAAATATAGTTTGGCAATTAAAGTTTTACCGTATTATTTGGTTTTGGGGATATTATTATTTTTTCTGCTTTTGATTTTATTTAACAAAAGAAAAAAAGTTAAGTCTTTTATAAATATTCTATATGCAACTTCGGCGGCGGGACTAATTTTATCTATATTTAATAGTTTAGCACTTTGGACGATAGTAACAAAAAACACGGCACTTAACTCCTCATACTTAAAAATTATAGCTCTAAGTTATACAAAGGTTTCTTTGATAGTAGGAATTTTATTACTATTATTCTCACAAATATTATTAATCATATCATTTAAAAGAAACAAAAATAATTAATTATTTTATCAATTGAATATAAACAAGAAAAGCAACAATACTAATTTATGAAATTAGTATTGTTGCTTTTTTATGAGGAAGGTATAAGTTGTGAAAAAAATTACAAAAATCACTTACAATAAAATGGTTAAGAAAGAAAATATAAAATCACCTATAATAAAAAATATCATCTTTGCTTTTTTAATTGGTGGAGGAATTTGCACTATTGGACAGGCAGTTCAAAATCTTTTTAAACTTTTTGGTTTAGATAAAGATGAGGCTTCAATAGCAACAGCAATAGTTCTGATATTTTTAGGAGCATTATTTACAGGGATTGGTATTTATGATAAATTAGCAAAATATGCAGGTGCGGGAACATTAGTTCCAATTACAGGTTTTGCAAATGCAATTGTTTCTCCTGCAATGGAATTTAAGAGCGAGGGAATTGTATTAGGTTTAGCAGTAAAAATGTTTGCAATTGCAGGACCAGTTTTAGTTTTTGGTATTGTCGTTTCAGTAGTTTATGGGTTAATTATATATATATTTAAACTTGTTTAAAAGGGAGAATTATAGTGCTAAAAAGAATAGGAAAATCAACAATAGTATTTAATAATCTTCCAATTATCAAAGGCTTTTCATCCGTTGTCGGTAAAAAAGAAGGGGATGGACCATTAGGAGGATGTTTTGATTTTGTATCACCTGATGATACCTTTGGGCAAACTACATTTGAAAAGGCAGAAAGTGCAATGATAAAGGATGCAGTAAATATTGCATTAAATAAAGCGGGATATTTACCAAAAGACATTAATTATATTTTTGCAGGGGACTTACTCAATCAATGCATAGGTTCAAATTATGGATTAAGGGAACTCGGCATACAATTTTTTGGTTTATATGGTGCTTGTTCTACAATGTCTGAGGCAATTTCGCTGTCGGCTATGGCTGTAAATGGTGAATTTGCTAAAAATTGCATCGCGGTAACATCATCGCATTTTTGTTCAGCTGAAAGACAATTTCGTTTTCCATTAGAATATGGTGGGCAAAGAACGGGAACTGCTCAATGGACGGTAACAGGCTCGGGAGCAGTTGTAGTCTCAAATAGTGGAAAAGGGGTAAAAATTGCACATTGCACTGTGGGAAAGATAAATGATTTGGGAATAAAAGATGTTAATAATATGGGTGCGGCAATGGCACCTGCGGCGGCACAAACGCTAAGTGAGTTCTTTATAGATACAAATACAAAACCTCAAAACTATGATTTAATTGTTACGGGAGATTTAGCACAAACAGGCTCATTGCTTTTAAAAAAGCTTCTTTCTTATGAAGGATATGATTTAAAGGAAAATTATAATGATTGTGGAATATTAATATACAACCAAAAAGAACAAGATGTGCATAGTGGAGGGTCTGGTTGTGGATGTAGTGCTGTTGTTTTAACAGGACATATTATTCCAAGAATGTTAGCAGGACAACTTGAAAATGTATTGTTTATTGGAACAGGAGCATTAATGAGTCCAACGAGTATTTTGCAAGGGGAAAGCATACCTTCAATTGCTCATTTGGTGCATTTTACTACCAATTAAGGAGAATTATATGGATTATTTGAAAGCATTTATTGTAGGAGGCATTTTATGTGCTATTGGTCAAATATTAATAGATAAAACAAAATTAACACCAGCACGAATATTGGTTATATATGTGACGGGCGGAGTAATATTAACTGCTTTTGGTCTTTATGAATTTGTAGTAAATTTTGGTGGTGCTGGGGCTACTGTTCCCTTAGTCGGTTTTGGTTATGCCTTAGCAAAAGGCACTATTAAGGCTGTAAAGGAATATGGCTTAACAGGTGCTTTTTCAGGTGGAGTAACAGCAACTTCGGCAGGAATTTCAGCGGCAGTATTTTTTGGTTATTTAATTGCAATTATTTTCAAACCAAAGGTCAAATAGATTATAATTGATTGTAAATATATCTTAAATATGATAATATATAATTAATTATATTATAATTTTGAGGTGAAACTATGGCAGAAAAAGTAATGGTTGCTATGAGTGGGGGAGTGGATAGCTCAGTAGCCGCCGCAATTTTAAAGGATAAAGGTTATGAAATAACGGGTGCTACCTTAAAACTTTTTGACAATGAAGAAATTGGAATATGTGAAAAACAAAAAACCTGCTGTGCTGTAAAAGATATTGAAGATGCGAGAAATGTTGCGTTAACTTTAGGTTTTCCTTTTTATGTTTTTAATTTTAAAGATAGATTTATTGAGCAAGTTATTGAAAGATTTGTTAGAGGATATATAAATGGAGAAACCCCAAATCCTTGCATAGATTGTAACAGATATATTAAATTTAGCGAGTTGTTAACAAGGGCGTCCCTCTTAGAAAATGATTTCATTGCAACAGGACATTACGCAAAAATTGAATACGACAATGCTTCAAAAAGATATTTACTTAAAAAACCAGTTGATTTAACAAAAGACCAAACCTATGTTTTATATGCTTTAACACAAGAGCAACTTTCAAAAACAAAATTTGTTTTAGGTGATTACAAAAAAAGTGAAGTAAGGGAAATAGCAGAAAAAATCGGGCTTTATAATGCAAAAAAGCCCGATAGTCAAGATATTTGTTTTGTAAAGGATGGCAAATATGGCGATTTTATTGAAAGTTATACAGGAATTAAATTTGAAAAAGGGAACTTTGTTGATAAAAGCGGAAAAATTTATGGTCAGCATAAGGGAATAATTAATTACACAATAGGTCAACGAAAGGGCTTGGGTATTGCCCATAGTGAGCCTTTGTTTGTATTGAATAAGGATATTGAGAATAATACCGTTATTGTTGGCACTGAAAAAGAACAATATAGCAAAACCTTAATTGCAAGTGATATTAATTTAATTGTAAACGATAAATTACAAGGTCAATTAAAAGTATATGCAAAAACAAGATACCGACAAAAAGAGCAAAAAGCAACTATACAATTAATAGACAATGATAAAATTTTAGTAGAATTTGACCAGCCTCAAAGAGCAATTACTAAAGGACAAGCAGTAGTATTCTATGATGGGGACATAGTTGTTGGTGGAGGAACGATTCAGTAATCAGTTATCAGTGTTCAGTAAGAGCCATATTTATCCTTTGAATTTGTTTAAAAACAATGTATTTGTTACTACCGAAACGGAAGACATACTCATAGCCGTCGCCGCAAAAATTGGGTTTAACATTATACCAAAGAATGGAAAAAGAATACCTGCCGCAATTGGAATACCTAAAATGTTATAGATAAATGCCCAAAATAAATTTTGCTTTATTTTATTTATAGTTGCTTTACTCAAAGCAATAGCATATGCTACACCAGATAAATTAGAACGCATTAAAACAATATCAGCACTTTCAATCGCAACATCAGTTCCGCTACCAATAGCAATTCCAACATCAGCCTTAGTAAGAGCAATCGCATCATTTATTCCGTCGCCAACCATAGCAACTTTATTTCCCATTTCTTGTAGTTGTGCGATTTCATTTGATTTATCCGAAGGTAAAACCTCAGCAATTACAATATCTATTCCAACCTGCCTTGCAATTGCAGAGGCAGTTTTTTTATTATCTCCTGTAAGCATCGCTGTTTTTATACCCATTTTATGCAAAGCTTCAATAGCAGATTTGCTATCTTCCTTTACAACATCGGCAACAGCAATAATTCCCGCAAATTCTCCATTAATAGCAATGAACATAGGCGTTTTTCCGTTATTTGATAGTTGTTCAAATTGATTAATATATTCTAATGTAGATATATTATTATCATTCATTAAATTTATATTTCCTATTAAAACATCCTTTTCTAACACTTTTGCATACAATCCCTTTCCGGGAATTGCCGTAAAGCTATCGGATTTTACAATATCTAAACCTTTGTTATTTGCATAGTTTACGATGGCTTCGCCTAATGGATGTTCACTATTTTTTTCAGCAGAAGAAACTATCGATAACAACTCGTCTTGACTTATATTATTCGTAATAATATCTGTTACTTGTGGAGTTCCTTTTGTTATAGTTCCTGTTTTATCAAATACTATAACATTTATTTTATGTGCAGTTTCAAGTGCAGTTCCATTTTTAAATAATACTCCATTAGATGCACCCTTTCCGGTTCCTACCATTATAGCAGTAGGTGTTGCTAAGCCCAAAGCACAAGGGCAAGCAATTACTAAAACAGAAATAAAAACTGTTAGCGATAATTCAATATTATTTGTTGCAAAAAACCAGATAATTCCCGAAATTAATGCAATAACAATAACCACAGGAACAAATTTTTCAGAAATAACATCTGCTAATTTTGCTATTGGTGCTTTACTACTTGCGGCTTCCTCAACTAATTTTATTATTCCTGCTAATGCAGTGTCATTTCTAACCTTAGTAGCAGTGAATTTAATTACCCCATTTTTATTAATGCTTCCAGCAAATACATTATTACCAATATTTTTTTCTAAAGGCATACTTTCGCCTGTTAGCATACTTTCGTCAATAAAAGTATTTCCCTCTTTTACCACTCCGTCAACAGGTATTTTAGAACCGGGCTTTACAATGATAATATCACCAACTACAATATCATCTATCATAAGTTCAAGTTCTTTTCCATCTCTTATGACTAATGCAGTTTTTGGAGTTAATCTCATTAATGCTTTTATTGAATCGCTTGCTTTATTTTTGCTTAATGCTTCAAGAGTTTTACCTAACAAAACAAGTGTGATAATAATTGCAGAGGATTCAAAATACATTTTTTCAGCATAGAAAAAATTACCATTTGCTATTTGAATTGTGCAAAAAACACTGTATAAAAAAGCGGCACAAGTTCCTATAGCAATAAGACTATCCATATTTGGACTTTTATTAAATAAAGATTTATATCCAACTGTATAAAATTTATAACCAACAATAATAACAGGTAAGCACAAAAATAATTGGACAAGAGCAAAATTCAATGGAAAATTATTCATATCAATTATATTAGGTAAAGGTAAATTACTGCTTATCATTCTTCCCATAGTAATATATAAAAGTGGTATTGAAAAAACAGCAGAAATAATTAACTTAATAATTAATATTTTTAATTGTTTATCTTTTTTTGCTTTATCTTGGTCCTTATTAGTTTCAGAAAAAAGCACTGCCTTATACCCTAAATCATCTATAACTTTAATTATCATATTGTTGGAAATGACCTTATCATCATACTCGGCTGTGGCTTTTTCAGATGCTAAATTAACATAAGCAAAAATTACTCCTTCTATCTTTAAAAGAGTTTTTTCAATTCTTGTCGCACAAGATGCACAGGCCATTCCACTAATACTTAAATCTATTTTTCTTTTCATATAAAAAAACTCCTTAATTTAATATTTATACTGTTTATAGCATAGAAGAAGTCTGAAAGAAATTTTATTTCTGTAAGACTTTGCACATCGCCGTTTGCGAAGCAAAATTTCGGCGGTGCAATAAGATAAGATTTTTATCCACAAAAATTTTATTTTATAAAATTTTGTCTTTACAAGGTGCAATTCATTTGCACCGTAGGAAAGGTGGTTATAAAAATGATTGAAATAGTTATATTAATATGCTAAAATAATTGTAATAAAACTTGAGTGTTGCTTTTTTGAGGTGCTTATATGAAAAAAATAACTGTTTGTGCAATATTAGTATCGTTAGCCTTAGTATTAGCAATAGTTGAACGAGGTATACCATTTGAGTTAATATCTCCAGTTCCGGGTATAAAAATAGGTCTTCCAAATATAATTACATTGTTTGCATTGTTTTTTCTTGATTTGCGTTCTGTATTTGCAATAGTAATATTACGATGTATTTTAGTTGCAATATTAGTGGGGTCATTTTCTTCATTTGCTTTTTCAATTACAGGAGGAATTTTTGCATTAATAATTATGATATTTCTAAAAAAAGGATATAATAATTTATTTTCTATGATTGGCATTAGTATTGCCGGTGCCGCTTTTCATAATATTGGACAAATAATAATGGCTTGTATTTTATTAAAAAGTTTTAGTATATTTGCTTATCTTCCTTTATTGTTGTTAACCTCAATTGCAACAGGATTAATTACAGGTATTATAGGTGAAGAATTGGTAAAAAGAATGAGCAAAATAATGCATAGTATTTATCAATAATTTTCAAATTTTCACTTTCAATTCTCAATTATTAGTCGCTCCGCCCATATTTTTTAATAGTATTTTCATTCCTTCGGTTGCATTTTGAGAATTATCAGGCATAACCCATAATGCATCAACAGAGTCTAAACTATCAATTAGTTTTCTGCTTTGTTGATAAGGTAATAAAAACGCAGTAGTTGATAAGAAATCAGCAAGAGCTGAATTATCACAAACAATGGTAACACTACTATAATAATTGGCTGGCATTAAAGTAGCAGGGTCAATTAAATGATGAATTAATTTATCATCAACTGTATAAAATCTTTGATAATTTCCACTTGTTACTACCGATAAATTATCAACAAAGGCAGTATCAAGTGTATTTTCATTAGTATCTATAGCATTTTCGTTTGGATTTTTAATTCCAACTCCCCATTTCATTCTAATACCGTCCATAGGAGCACCTATTGTTTTAACATTGCCACCGCTACTAATAAGTGCTGAATAAAGCCCTAAATTACGCATTTCGTTTGCAACAATTTCAGTAGCAAAACCTTTTGCAACAGCACCTACATCTATACTCATAAGTTTATCCTCTAAGTAAACTGTGCTATCAATTTGATTAATTACTATTTTATCAATATTAGTATGTTGGTCAGCAGTCTTTAATTGCTCAATGCTTGGCAATTTTGCAGTTTGAGGATTTGCAATTCCATCTTCTCTGTAATTATGCCAAATTTTAAGCACTGCTCCTAATGCAATATTAACTTTTGAATTATAAACTTTACTTTTTTCTATAGAAAATGTTAACAAATCAATAATATCTTTATTTACAATTATTGGTTTAATTCCAGCATTATCATTTATAGTTTTTATATTATTAATATTATCATAATTATTGTAAATATCATATAATTTACTTAACTCTTCAAATCGTGATTGAATTTTAGTTTTATATTGATTGAATTCTTGCTCGCTTTGTGTATAAGCTATTATTTGAATTAGAGTGTCAAATGTGCCGTAGAAGGTATAACTATTTTTTTGGTAACCTGTTTTAGGGGCATTTTGGCAACTTACAATTGAAGTAAGCAACACTAAAATTGCTAATATTAAGCATAACTTTTTAAAATTCAAAACTATCAGTCCTTAAAAAAGTTTAATATCTTTCAAACTTATGGTAGCAGAAACAAAAAAATAAAACAATAGATATTTGAAAACTAATACTAATTATGATATAATATAAAAATTAAAATACAATAAAAAAGCAAGGAATGATTATATGTATAAGTTAGCACCTTCAATATTATCAGCAGATTTTGCCTTTCTTGCAAACGACATTGAAAAGGTTGAAAAAGCAGGAGTAGATTACTTACACATTGATGTTATGGATGGAGAATTTGTGCCAAATATTACTATTGGTGCTCAAATTGTAAATGCAATTCGAAAGCATTCAAAGTTAGTTTTTGATGTCCATTTAATGATTGTAAAGCCTGAAAGGCACATTAAAGATTTTGTAAATGCAGGAGCCGATATTATTACAGTGCATAGCGAAGCAGTGGACGATTTAGACGGCTGTATTGATTTAATTAAGAGTTTTAATATTAAGGCGAGTGTTTCGGTTAAACCCAAAACTCCTATTGAGGCAGTGTTTCCATATCTTGATAAGTTAGATATGGTTTTAATAATGACGGTTGAACCGGGCTTTGGAGGGCAATCCTTTATAGAAAAAATGTATGAAAAGATTTTTAAGTTAAGAAAAGAAATTGACAAAAGAGGCTTAAAAACAGAAATAGAAATAGATGGTGGAGCAAACCTTGAAAACATAAAGCAAATAGTTTCAAGTGGAGTTAATGTAGTAGTTGCAGGCTCAGCAATTTTCGGCTCAGATAATATTGAGCAAACAGTTAAGCAATTTAGAAATAACGCTATTAAAGGCTAATGCCTAAAAACTAAAAGTGAATGACTATTGTCATTGCGAGCGTAGTGTGGCAATCCCATTTTTTATTAGAAATTAGGAATGAGAAATTTTAATTATGGCTGTCAGCAAAGCTGACTGAGGATTAGCCATTTTCTTTAATTCCCTAATTTCTAATTTCTAACCTCTAATTTCTAAATTGCAAGGGCTATACTCTTACTGTATAGTGTAAAAATTATAAAAACAATGTAAAATGGAAAACATTTATTAATTCAATATGGTATAATATCCATATTAAATTTAAGGAGTTGTATTAAATGCAGTTAATAAAAAAATTCAATATTCGCACTACGGGAATATTAGCTTATGCGATATATAGTTTATTTAATACAGCCATTTCCTCATCATTTTCATCATATATTAAGTTTCAAAGTATGAGATTCAATTCGTTTCATTCCATTACTTTGAAGTATTTTGATATATCAATAATTTTAAATAGTTACATACAACCTCTCTTGTTTATTGCTTTTCTTTTCATTTTATATAAAGTGAATTCTAAGCAAAAGGGCGAAAAACCATTAAAAGTATTAGGTATTATATTTATTTCTCTTGAATTAATTGTAATATTTTTATCAATAGAAAGAGTGTTTCGCTCAAGCTTACAATTAAAAGAATTCTACACTATTATTTCGTTTTTTCTTGGAGTTTTTAGTTCAATAGGTTTTGTGCTTTTTGTTCTAAGCAAATACAAAAAAGTTATGCTAATTATTTATACTATAGGCTTAATATATTCGTTTCACTTTAATATTTATATAGTTAATAGTGCCTTTAATGTATTGCCAAAAACAAGACTTACAAGTTTTGTTATTAATAATTCTATGGATTTATCATTTTGGCTTTATACAATACCAAATATGATTATTGGTTTATTTTTTGGAATTCTCATTTGGTTTTACTGCTTTTTTGAAATAAAGAATAAACAAAAAGGAGAAAATTAATGCAATATCTAAAAAAATTCAATGTTCGCACAACAGGAATATTAATTTATGCTTTTTATACTTTGTTTAATTGGGTTATTTACTCATCGTTTTCAACATTCAATAGGCTGCAAAATATGCAAAATAATTTAAATATTCCTATTAATATAAATTATTTTAGTATACTTGATATTTTAACTATTTATGTAATGCCACTTTTATTTATTGCTTTTCTTTTCATTTTATATAAAGTGAATTCTAAGCAAAAGGGAGAAAAACCATTAAAAGTATTTGGTATTATATTTATTTCTCTTGAAGTAATATTTAAATTAATGTCCATCCAAAGAATATTTCGCTCAAGTGTAGAAACGACAGAATTAATAACATTTTTTGTTGTTCTTGTTCTTGGCATTTGTAGTTCAATTGGTTTTGTGCTTTTTGTTCTTAGCAAATACAAAAAAACTATGCTAATTATATATTCTTTTGGCATAATTTATTTAGTTAACAATACTATTTTTTCAGTTAATAGCATACTTATGTCAATTTCAAAAAATGAAATTCAAAATATTTTTGGAAATAATCCTTTTAACTATGCATATTTGATTTATTCAATGCCTAATATGCTTGTTAAATTTTCATTTAGTATTCTCATTTGGTTTTACTGCTTTTTTGAAATCAAAAACAATTCAAGAATATTAATTGATAAAAACTGAACGGTCAATGACCGTTCACTACAAAAAAACTTTCCACTTTCAATTTTCCACTTTCAATTAATTTGATTATTCCTTTAATTTCCTGTCAAAAATTATTATATATGATGTTTTTGGAGGTTTATATGATTAAAGGAGTTTATAAAAATATAGTGGTTGTTAAAGACTTAGACAGTGAAATAATTGAAGAGGCAATATTTATAGTTAAGCCAAAGGCTTCAAAAAAAGGGATTTCAAGGATGGATATGCTTACTGAGGCTAAGCATATATTAGAGCAAAAGACTAAACGATATGGTGATATAGTAAATACACCCAAAAAGAAATGGAATTTGTTTTAAACCTTTTTTAGGAGGGGTAAGACTTTGTCTGAACAGCAACTTATAAAAAAAGCTAAGAATGGTGATAATGATGCTTTTAGTGAAATTATGTCTATTTACCAAAAGCGTATTTATAACTATGCTTTAAAGACAGTGGGTAATTCAGATGATGCTTTGGATATAAGCCAAGAAATATTTTTGCGTCTTTATTCTGCAATAAAAAACTTCAGAGAGCAAAGTGCATTTTCAACCTATTTATTTAGAATTATGGCAAATTGCTGTAATGATTTTCTAAAATCAAAAAGAAAAACTTCAACAATTCCAATTTATAACGAGGATGAAGAAGGAAATATAACAGAACTAAATATTAAAGATGAAAAAAATAATCCGGAAACTGAATACCAAAGCAAAGAGCTTAAAACTCTCATTAATGAAGCGATAAATTATATTGATGAAGATTTTAAGCGAATTTTTATTTTAAAACACATTAATAATTTAAGTTATGAGGAAATTGCGGAAATTTTACATATTGAAATTGGAACGGTAAAATCAAGGCTTTACAGAGCAAGAGAAAAAATAAAAGGCTATATAATAAAAAATGGGAACAATTATAGTTATTTTAAGTCTAAATAAATATAAATAGGAAAGGAGAGCAATTGTGAATTGTCAAATTTGTTTAGAAAAAATAAATGAATATTTAGATAATGAATTAGATAGTAAGGTAACAAATGAAATTAACTTGCATTTAGAAAATTGCTCTTCTTGCAAAACAGAGTATGAATTTTTAAAGCAAATAATTGAAAAGGCAAATGAATTAAATGTAGAACCACCAAAAGAATTAAAACAAAATGTTTTAGAAAAAATAAATGCAAAAGAAAAAACTAAGAAAATATTTTACTTTAGAAGAATTGCGACCTCGTTAGCAACCACAGCCGCAGTTTTAGTATTAATTATTTTAGCCAATAATTCTATAAATGTAAATAAACTTAGTTCGCAAATGAATACAGATTTAGTAAAAGAAAACGAAACAAAAGCAGAGATTGTAATACCACCTGAAAATGCAGTTTCCAAAGGTTCTGAAACAAATAGCGAAACATCAAAAACTGCGTCAGCAAATATTTATACTGCTAATGCTATGGATAATTCACTATTTCAAGCTCAAGATAGTGCAAAAGCTTATGAATATAAATATTTTGCTACATTTAATGGCAACAGTATAAATAATATTGAAACTATTAAGGAATTAATATATATTGGGAAAAATGATAATATATATGAATATAAAACAACACTTTCTATTAAAGAAATTGAGGAAAAGTTAAAGGTTTTTGATATTTTATTAGACAATTCTCAAGAAAGTTTATTGATTAATTCATCAAATTATGGTAATATAAAAATTAATATAAGTTAATACTATTTCGCATTAGAAAAATTAGAAATTGCTTTTCTAATCACAGCAATAGCTGTTCAGAGCCAAAGGCTCTGGCTCATAGTATTGAACGACATTTTTGTGCCTTTGGCACTACACCATATTCGTGGCTATTTAAAAACATTGTAACTATGTTTTTAAATAAAAATTGGTATAAGAGGGTGAAACGGTTGACTGATAATATAGTTTATACAAAAAGCCTTACTAAGTATTATGGGAAAACTTTAGGAATTGAAAATGTTGATTTGGAAATTAAAAAAGGGGAGATTTACGGTTTAGTTGGACCTAATGGGGCGGGTAAATCCACTACAATTAGATGCTTAATAGGGTTGATTAAGCCAAGTAGAGGTAAAATCCTTTTGTTTAGACAGGATATTAAAAACAATATTAATCAATTAAAGCATATTATTGGATATGTTCCTTCAGAAGCAAGTTATTATGAAGATATGACAGTGGCTGGGTTGCTTAATTATTCAGCCTCTTTTTATAATAAAAATTTGAAATCACGAATTTCTTATTTAGCAGATGTACTATCAATAAATTTGAATAGAAAATTTGAAAATCTTTCTTTTGGAAATAGAAAAAAGGTGGCTATTGCACAGGCTCTTTTGCATAGTCCTGAACTATTAATATTAGATGAGCCATTAAGCGGTTTAGACAATTTAATTAAGAAAAATGTATTTGAACTTTTAGATGAGGAAAACAAAAAGGGAGTAACTATATTTTTATCTTCTCATATTTTATCAGAAGTTCAAAATTTTTGTCATAGAATTGGTATGATGAAGGATGGCAAAATTATTAAAGAAGCAACCTTTGACGAAATTCGTGCCAATGTATGGACTAAATTTACAATCAAAACCAACGAGGAATTAACCTTGCCTTTACAAGGAGTTCGTGATTATATAAAAGAAGAGGATTGCTATTCCTTTATATATTCGGGTAATATAGACCTTTTGTTAAAAGAGTTAGCAAGACATAATATTTTAACTATAAAGGCAACCGAGCCCCAATTAGAGGAAATATTTATGCACTATTACTTATAGTTATTAGGAGTTAGTATTTAGGATTTTGGAGATAAGAAAGGGTGATATATATGAATATTTATGTTAGAGAAATGAAAAATTACCTAATTAGTTTTCTAATTTGGTTTTCTATTAGTGCTTTAATGACTGAATATATAGTTTATATGTTTCCGTCATTCAAAAATGATATTATTCAAATATTAAATTTAAAATTCCCTGAGGCTATGCAAAAAGCTTTTGGGTTAAATACTCTTAATTTCTCGGATGCACTTAGTTTTTTTGGCATAATAGTTCCATATATTATATTAATCGGTGGTATTTTTGTTGGAATTTTATTTGGTTCAATAGTATCTAATGAAGAAAATGATGGCACAATAGAATTTTTATTATCAAAACCAATATCAAGAATGAACATTGCTTTATCTAAGTTATCTGCTGCTTTTACTTATCTTATTTTATTTGTTGTTTTCGTTTTTTTAACCGCTTATATATGCTTGAAATCTATAAATGTAAATTTTTCGGTAGGAAAGTTATTTGAATTTGCATTAGGTGTATTTTTGGCTTTGCTTGTCTTTGCATTTATTTGTTTTTTAATTTCAATGTTTGTTTATAGGTCAAGAACCATAATTCCTATTGCAGTAGTAATAGTTTCAGGCACATTTATTTTAAAAGCAATTTCAGAAATTAACGAAAAAAGCGGTTTTATAAAATATCTTTCGCCCTTTCACTACTTTGATGCATCGGCAATATTAAAACAGGGTTTATCCCCTGTTTCAATTTCAATTTCAATTATAGTAATTGTGGGTTGCTTTATTGCAGGGCTATTAGTATATGAAAATAAAGATTTTAAAGCATAGTCTTGAAATAAGAATTGAAAAACAGGAGATTAATTATGTATGAACATCATAAACAGTCCATTGAAAATTTGCTAATTTATTTTAAAGATGATAATGATGTGATTGCTATTGTTTTAGGAGGTTCAATTGCAAAATGTTGCGAAAGACCTGATTCTGATATTGATACAATTATTGTTGTTACTGAAAACAAGTACATAGAACTTGAAAAGTCTAACAAGTTAGTAGAATGCATTTTCGGTTATTGCACCTATGAAAATGGATATTTTGATGTCAAATACTGCACAGAAAATTACTTAAAAACACTTGCCAAACAAGGTAGCGAACCTTCTCGGAATGCTTTTGCATCATCAAAATGTTTATTTGCTAAAAACACTGAAATAGATGATTTGATTAAGCAAATACCGGTTTTTCAAAAACAAGAAAAAGAAGATAAATTATTATCTTTTTACAGTGCTTTTAATCTTAGTTACGGTTATTTTTGGAGTGTGTCCAAAGATAATATTTACTTAAAACTTAAAGCCGCCACTGATATTGTTTTGTTTGGATTAAGATTGCTTTTGGAAGAAAACGAGGTTTTGTTTCCTTGTCATAAATCTTTATTTCAAACCATATCCAATTTAGAGGACAAACCAAAGGATATCATTGAAAAAGCAACTTTATTTTTATCAACACTTACCGATAATACAAAAAATGATTTTGTAAATTCAATTGTTGAATTTATTGATTATTACCCACCAACAGACTTTTCTAAGGTTTTAACCAGATATGTTGATGATAATGAATTGTGGTGGTATAAAGACAGACCTGTTATTGCTGAATGGTAAAACATTGTCTATTGAGAATAATATAAATATTATTATTAAAGAATTTAAATAAATATAATGAACAATTATTCAAAAAACAGTTGTGAAATATAACTGTTTTTTGTTGTTTTAAGTTCATTTAAAAAAGGCTCAAAAAGTTCTAATAATTTTAACTCTTTTTCACTAATTTTGTTATAACTTTTCCACCGTTCCAAATGCTTTAATCTGCCATTGGCGGCTGAACTTGTAATACCACATAGATACTCAATTTGCTGAATATTATTAATGTTTATATTATATAATATAATAGGACTTGCTAAAAGTTGGCTTGCAAAATAATCTGCTTCCAATTCCATTATTTCATCTTCAAATAAAATTAAATTTTCATTTGATGGGCCATTTAATTCGTGAAAATGATTTAGCGCAATATGTCCAATTTCGTGAGCAATTGTCCAATTTATTCTTTCCTTTGGTTTAATAAAATTATCGTAAACGATTATGTATTTTTCTTGAGATTTGTTATAAAAAGTAATTGCATCGCTATTATAAAAACTGCATTGTCGCAATACTGTTTCCCCAATATTAAGTTTATTGGCAAGTTTTTTTATGGTTATAACTTGCCAATTATTTTTTCTTGCAATTTCCTTAGATTTTATTGGATAGTGAGTAATGTTACAAGATAGCATAAAGTTAATTGCAGTATCTTTAATGAACTTATATCGTGGTTTTATGTCAAACACCACTTTTCTTTAATTTTTGTCAAAAAAAATAAGAGATAAAGGATAAGGGATAAAGGATAAAGGATAAAGGATAAGGCACAAGTGCTCTAACTTTTTGTTTTCAACTTTCAACTTGAATATTTGTCATTTCCTAATTCCTAACCCCTAATTCCTAATTCCTCCGCGTTGTTCCAAAGGTATTTATTTAATGCAACTTTATTATTAATATCAACCTCAATGCCTTCATCTTCCAATAATTGCTTTTGTGCATCTATTCCGCCAAAAGAGAATTTAT
>CAZFQD010000010.1:29178-31400 GCA_964520885.1 uncultured Oscillospiraceae bacterium
CCTTCATCTTCCAATAATTGCTTTTGTGCATCTATTCCGCCAAAAGAGAATTTATTAGCTAAATATCCAAAGCGATTAACAACTCTGTGGCATGGAATAACAATTGGCAATGGGTTGTCGTGTAGTGCATAGCCAACAGCTCGGGCGGCTTTTGGGCTACCCAAAATATGAGCGATTTGCCCATAAGTTGCTACTTTGCCTTTTGGTATTTTCTTAACAACCTCATATACTTTATCATAAAAACTCATATCATTCAAACTTTCTTTTTTATTATTAGTATAATCCAAAAGTTTAAGACAGTATAGTAAATTATAGGTTTTTTATAAAAAAAGATTGTTCGTTTAAATTTTAGAACAATCTTGATTTATTTTTAAGTTTCTAATTGTTTCCCTAATAATTGAGCAGAAGTTTGAACTAATTTAACATCGCTATCAGATGATACTGCTCCATTATCAGGCATAATTAAGGCAATTGAGCCAATAATATCGCCTTCTGTAATAATTGGCACTACAACTGAAGCGTTATATTTTTCAGTTGCTTCACAAACCGACATTTTTTTTGCCTCTCCTGCTCTATAAATATATACCTGCCTAGATTCCATCAGTTTTTCAATATCCATACTAATTCGTTTTTCATATAAATCTTTTTTTTGCACCCCGGCTGTAGCTATTATGTTGTCCTTATCAGTAATTATTACTCCGAGCATACAGTTTTTTGAAATTGTTTCAGCAAACATTGTGGAAAATGCAGATAGTTCTCCTATAGGTGAATATTTTTTGAATATTACTTCACCTTCTTTATCGGTATATATTTCAAGTGGGTCCCCTTCACGAATTCGCAAAGTTCTGCGAATTTCCTTAGGTATTACCACTCTTCCTAAGTCGTCAATTCGTCTTACTATTCCAGTCGCTTTCATATAAAAAAATCCTCCCCTTTGATTTGTTTTCAATGATAGTATTTTTCAAAAAGGAAGGATTATTCATTATTATATATATTTGTTAATAAATTTTTCTTATTTTTTAAAATATTCGTATGCTTCACTTACTGTTAAAATTTTAATATCTCGGACTTTAATATAATCTATTAATTGCCTTAAATAATTTTGTTGAGTTTTAGTAAAATTTTGGTCATTTGCTCGCAAGGTAAAAATAAGCCAATTATCACTTGCATAAGCAATGTCAACCCTGCTTTGATAGTATTCAAGTAGGGAAGTGTCCTTAAAAATATCATTTGTTTGGTCAAAAGGGTCAAAATTTGCACCCATTGCAACTCTTTTTAATGAATAAGGGTCAATAGGTATTGAATTATCATTAGCCCCATTTATAAAAGCAAAATCATAATACTTTTTTGCAACTAATTTTGACAATGCATTGAGTTCTCCTGAAGGATAAACTAAAGCCTTGCATTTATAACCTGCTTTTTCAATCCATTCCTTGCTTTCTCTAAATTCCTTTTCCATATTCTCTTTTGTTAAAGTATACAACTTTGGATTTGTCAGAGTATGAGATACAAATTCATAGCCTAATTGATTGGCAATAGCCATATTTTCAGGAGTAATTTTTCCAATAGAAAGGTTAGTAATTATTGAAATGGTATAAGGAACTTGTTTTTCTTCAAATATTGGACTTAACTTATTAAATGCTGAGTTGCTTCCGTCATCATCAATAAAACTAACTATACATTGTCTTTTTAAAGGAGTATTGTCATTTATACTTGTAGAATTAGAACTTATGTTTTGACTAAAAACTCTTTTGCTTGAAACTGGGCTACTTTCATTTGTGTTTTCATTATTTAATTCTTTTTTGATACCATTATTTGTTTCAAAAATAACTATAATTCCAATTCCAACCAAAACAGTGGCTAAAACAATTCCAATTGCAAGAAAAATATTAAAATTATTCTTAAATATTCTAATAAATTTATTTTTTTTCTTTCTAACGCGTTTTCTTACACCTTTTCCACTTTGATTTACGTCATTGTTTTTATTATCAGGCATATATACCCCCACTTAATTACAGCAAAAATAAAAATACAAAAAAATAAATAATATCTTTATAAATGATATTATAATAAATTTTTAACATAAAAACAATATATATTTGTTTTATTTTTAAATATTTGAATTGAATAAATTCTATTATTGAAAATTATTGAAAATTTTTTATTATTTTTGGTAAGTTGTAAAATAAAATGACCAAGAAATAAAAAAATATGTCCCAGAG
>CAZFQD010000011.1:0-31200 GCA_964520885.1 uncultured Oscillospiraceae bacterium
AGACCAAACATAAGACTTGCAACTGCTTTGACAGTACAAGCAAATTTAGGGCTTAGAATAGGTGATGTATTGGATTTAAGATTGAATAGTTTTGTTTTAGATGGTGATAGATATAGATTAAATATTATTGAAGATAAAACTGCTAAAACACGAACTTTCACAGTTCCAAATGAAATATATAATTATATTAAAATGTATTCATTAGAAAATAACATTAAAGCAACTGCAAAACTATTTGATATTACTGAACGAGCAATACAAAAGCAATTAAAATTAGTAGCAGATTACTTGCAAATAGAGGGAATAAGCACTCATAGTTTTAGAAAGTTCTTTGCAACACAGATATATTTGAATAATGATTATAACATACAATTAGTAAGTCAATTATTACAGCACAGTAGCACGGCTATTACACAAAAGTATATAGGTATTCAACAAAAGCAAGTAGAAGAAGCACTTAACAAGCATATTCATTTAGTTTAATAACGAACTCACAAGAGGGAGCAGTTTATACTCCCTCTTTTAATGCTTATTTACCTTATAAATACAATGAATTATGCACTATATTGTTTGGGGTTACTCCAACACTACCCTTAATAGTTTTATGTTTTAAACACTTAATATGCAATGAATACGAGCCTTAAAATTGATTACTATAAATGGGGGGTAGTTTACAAATATTCAAAGGTTATTTAATGCTAAAAGGTGTATAGCACATCCATTCTCCCACTGGGGTTATTTACTAAAATAATATAAATGAACTTGTAATTATTTGGAATATATAATATAATTATTTTTATATAATATTTTTTATAAAGATTAGGTAGGTATGATTATGAAAATTATGGATTTTTCTAATAAGAATGTGGATGAAATATTTGACGAAATAGAAACAATAATGTGTAGTTTTTATGCAAATCAAATTCCACTAAATGATGATACTTTAATGTTTATTGATGGAATAGTTAACAACAAAGTAAAAATATTTAAAGTCAAGCACAGTGAATTAGAGTTGCCAGATAAAGGAACAGATGATTACAAAGAATTGATAAGAATAACTGCAAGCAATTCATATATAAGAAGTTATAGCACGAAATTAAGTTATTATTATGCATTAAAAAGTATAGAAGATTTAGGTGATAATATTGAGAATACAAAATTTAAAATATACTTAAAAGCAAAAAAGTTAAGCTATTTAATAAGATGTGGAAGTATTACTCCTTATGATATGTTAGATTTAGTAGGCATACAATTTACAAATATAAATGTAGTATGGGTATTTCCTACAAGTGAATATGCAAGTAAAGAGTCAGAATATTATTTTTCATATTATTTTGAAATTTCAAGGGATTTTATAAACGAATTTACAGAAAAGCATAGAAAAAGAATAGAAAAATATAGAAACTCAGTTAATTTCGGGTAAAGACAAACAAATAATTATCATTATAAATATTCCTTAATATATGTCATCATTCAAGCCTTGATTTATTACTTGAATTATGTTATATATATTATGAGTTATGCTAAATGTCAATGATGAATTATGTTAAACATACAAATTTAATAGGTGTTTTTATCAGCACAAAATGAAATGCTCCCTTCAACATATATTGCTTTATCTAATGAGGACGATATAAAAAATATGAATAAAATTATTGAACTTTTTGAAGAAAATGACGATGTTCAAAATGTGTGGCACAATTGGGAAGAGGCAATTGAAACTTAATTAAAAGTGTTAATATTAGTGGGTTTAATGTCATTTAGAGCAGAATTTTAATTATGACATACATTCCGCAAATGATGACATACTTAACGAACAATGACAAATGTATTAATTAATTATTTTGAATTATAATTATACGAAAAAACACTTTTTATTGTCTTTAAAATAATATTTATTATAAAGGTAATAATAAGAATTAGAAAAAAATCATTGACAAAATGTAATATTTTATATAATATAATAATAGAAGAGGAAAAGAGGTAATTTTATGACCAGCGAAAACGCAAATATTAAATTAGGTAAAGAGTTTGATTATTTTAAAATTAATTTGCCTGAGTTGGTATCAAAATACAATGGAAAATTTGTTGTAATTAAAGGCAATGATTTTTTAGGAGCTTATGATTCAATAGAAGAGGCAGTAACAGAAACAACCAAAAAATATGAGTTGGGAACTTTTCTTGTGCAAAAATGTTCTGAAAACAAAGATGATTATACTATGACATTTCACTCAAGAGTTAATTTTAAGCAATAGGAGCAAAATAAATGAATGTTAAAATTCCAAAACCAATTTCTGTTAAAAGTTTCACTTCTAAATATAATGGTATTTCTAAAGTTTTAATAAATAAAATTCAAGTGTCAAATCCTTTTGATAATAAAAATAAAGGGTTTGACATAAATAATACAATAAAATATAATGGCTTATGGGATACTGGAGCAACTAACACTGTAATTAATAGAAATGTGGTTGACGATTTAAAATTAAGTGCAACTTCTGCCACAGAAGTTAGAACTGCCGCAGGCATTACAAAAGCTAATGTTTATATTATTAATTTATGGTTACCTAATGGGATAATCATTCCAGACCTTCAAGTTACTGAGGGCGATTTGGGTGACACAGATTTATTAATTGGTATGGATGTAATGAACAGAGGAGATTTTTCGGTATCAAATTTTAATGGCATAACTTGTTTTTCATTTAGAGTGCCATCACTTGAGGCAATTGATTATACAACTAATTTACATAAGAACAAACAAGTAATTAATTCAAATAAAAAAGTAGGAGTTAATGAGTCTTGCCCTTGTGGAAGCGGAAAAAAATATAAAAATTGTTGCGGAAACTAAATACATTAACAAACTAACCTCTATTAATTTAGGGGTTAATTTTTTTATGTATATTTTTTCAGAAATTCCTAATTCCTAACTGCTAATTAAATATGAGATTGCCACACTTCGTTCGCAATGACAGTACTAATTCATTCCTAATTCCTAATTCCTAATTCCTAATTAAAAATGAGATTGCCACGGGCTCCTTCGGCGGGATACGCTTCAGGATGACACTACGGTGTCGGCTTTGCAATGACTAATTTAACAATAGGCAAAATACTTTTAAAGAATATGGCTTTGAAACCGACACTATTCACTATTCACCATTCACTATTAACCCTTAGCCAAATAATCGTCAATTCTTTTACAATACTCGTAATTTCTCCACAAGCTCTTTATCCGGTGTTACGAACGCCGTTTTAAAATTATCATAAATAACCATTCCTGCTTTCCCGCCGTATGGTTTTTTTACATTTTTGATTAAAGTATAATCAACTGCCACATTTGAAGAAGCATTTGCTCTGCTAAAATAAGCCGCAATAATTGCACTTTCAGTTAAAGTTCTATCCGTCACTTGCTTGTCCTCGGTAATTATTACAGTATGAGAGCCTGCGAAATTTTTAATATGAAACCAAATATCTTTTTTTGTTGCTGTTTTAGTTGTTAAACGGTCATTTTGCAAATTATTTTTACCTGCTAAAATTGTAAAGCCATCGCTTGAAATAAATTTCATAAAATTAGAAACTACAGGTTTTTTCTTGGTTTTTTCTTGGTTTTTAACTCTTAAATAGCCATTTTCTTTTAGTTCTTGCCTTATCTCATTTAATTCTATTTCGTTTTCAGCCTTTGCTAAGCCATCAAAAACACTATCAAGATATAATAATTCTTGATTTGCCTTTGAAATTTGCTCTTTTATTAAAGTGATTGCTTTATTTGCTTTTCTATATTCTTTAAAATATTTTTGGGCATTTTTGGCTAATGAAATATTTTCATCTAATTTTATTTCTATTAATTCGTTATTATTATAAAAGTTTTCAAGGGAAACTTGTTTGCTTTTTTCATCAATTCTATAAATATTTGCATTAATTAATTCGCCAAAAAGCTTAAAATTTTCTTTTGCTTTGCAATTCTTTAAATCATCATTTTGGGCACTGATTTTTCGATTTATTCTATCGCTTGCATTAGATAAAACCTTTAATATGTCAGCACTTTTCTGCTTCATTCTATCAATTTTATCTCGCTTTTCATAAAAACTGTCAAGCAAGTCCGAAAAAGTTTCACACTTCACTGTTAAAACCTTAGCCCCATACTGTAATATTTCAAAAAAGGAAAACTCAAAAGGTTTGTTTTGCACAGTTTCAATTAACATAATTGGAGTTAAATTATTATTTAATATTTTATCTTTAATATTATTAAGATGAAATTTCAATTTTTCTTTTTGCTCATTACTTAATTTATCTACTTCTATATCTATTTGCTTTGTTGCCAAATATGATATTTCTCTTGAAATTAAAGGCGAAAAGCCATAAAAATAATTAAGTAATGCTTTATCTAATTTTTTCTCTTTTGAAAATTCTATAAAGTTATCAAATGAAAAATCTAAAATTGATTTTTTATCTTGTGCAGGAGGTAACTCATATTTTAGCGAAGGCAAAACTTGTCTTTGAGTGGAAACCGATAAATCTATTCGCTTTATACTATCTATTATTTTATTGTCATTGTTTATAAATATTATATTTGAATGTCTCCCCATTATTTCTACTATTAAATACTTCTTTGTTTGCTCACCCAATTCATCATAGCAAAGAAAGGTAAGTTTTGCTATTCTTTCAAAGTCCAACTGCTCAATATTAATTAGTTTTGCTCCTGTTAGATGTTTTCTAAGTAGCATACAAAACATTGGTGCTGCCTTTGGATTTTCCTTTTGAATAGTAGTAAAATGAATTCGTGGAATATTTGCATTTGCACTAATTAGTAGTTTTAAGCTTTGTCCAAAGCGATGAAGTAAAATAACAATTTCATCATTCTCAGGCAAAAAAAGCTTTTCAACTTTTGAGTTTAAAGCTTTTTCTTTAATTTCTTCAATTAATGCTCTTAAAAATAGCCCGTCAAACGCCAATTAATTCACCTTTCCTTTTGCTAAATATACTTTATGCAATCACTATTTTCTTTTGAAATAATAAATTCTAAATCCGAAAATTCTTTTTTAAGCATTTCACAAAGTGGTTTAATGACTATATTTTCAGTGCAAAAATGCCCTGCATCAATTAAATTAAATCCTAATTCCATAGAGGGTAAAAAGGCAGAATATTTTGCATCGGCACTAACTAATGTGTCGGCTCCCGCTTTTATGGCGCGAGAATAATATGTAGCTCCAGAGCCACCTATTACAGCAACCTTATGCACATCTTTACCACCATCACAATATCTAATCTTTTCACAGTTTAAAATGGCTTTAACTTTTTTGGCAAAATCTATTAGATTTGTCTTTTCCACTGTTCCAATTCGTCCTAAATATGATGGTTTTTGTTGTTTTTTATTAATATAATCATCAACATTTAAAAAACTTTCAATACCATTAAGCCCTAATTTATTTGCCAAAATATCATTTAATCCACCTCGTGCAATATCTAAATTCGTGTGGCAAGAAATTGCCAAAATATCATTTTTAATTAACAATGATATTTTTTTGCCCACCAAATCATCATCCGAAACTGCTTTTAAAGGCTCAAAAATTATAGGATGATGGCTAATTATTAAATCACAACCTAATTTTATTGCTTCTTGTATTACCTTTAAAGTAATATCAAGTGAAATTAAACATTTTTTAATTTCTTTATCTTTATCCCAAACTATAATTCCTGAGTTATCGTCTTTTTCGGCAACATTATAAGGAAAAGTTTTATCTAAAAAATTATAAATATCATTTGCTTTTTGCATTTTGCATCATCTCCAGCATTTTCTTTAAACTTATTAGCAAATCATTGGTTTTTTGCAGTTTTTCCTTTGCATTGCCCTTTTTCATACCTTTAATTGATTTTTCATATTTTAAAATTAACTTTTCAAGGTATTGCTTTTCAAGTTGAGTATTTCTTTTTAGTAATTTTTTAGAGAAAATTAATTCGCTTTCTTTATATTTTGTAGTTTTACCTGCCTTTACAGTCATAACTACATATAACTTTTTTCCTTCTTTTGCAACCTCTTCGTCCAAAATTTCAAAGCCATTTTCAAATAGATATTTTTTTAATTCTTGTGCTTTGGTCATTGGCTGTAAAAATAACTGTCTATCCCCGCTTTTCAAAAAGGGTGCTTTGCTAATTATTTCTGCAATTAACTCTCCGCCCATACCACAAATAATAACATCTTCAACTAAATTCTCATTAATGTTATTAAACCCATCCGATAAAATTAATGAAATTTTATTTTCGCAATTATAATCAATTATTGAAGACTTTGCTTTTTTTAAAGGTCCTTCATTAATATCACTTGCAATTGCATTTGGAATTTTGCCTTTTAGCACTAAATAAATAGGCAAATAACAATGGTCTGTCCCAATATCGCATATTGATTTGCCAATACGGACTTTTTTTGCAATTAAATTTAATCGCGATGTAAGTTTTGGCAATTTTTCTTTTTTCATAGTTTAACCCTAAATGTTTGCCACAATAAATTTATTGTGGCAAAATAATTATTTACTTTCTAAAAATATATTTAATTTTTCAATTAAACTATCGACATCCACAGAATGAACCGCACAAGCCTGTTCAACAGTTTCTCCCCTTGAAGCAGGACAGCCTAAGCAATTCATTCCTATTTCAAGAAAAAAATCCGCCGTTCCTTCATCTAATTTTAAAACATCTCCTACTATCATATCCTTTGTTACTTTTGCCATTTTTTAACCTCCATTTATTTTTGTATTATAATTTAATTATACTTGAAATATTTATTTTTGCAATATTAAAAACTTATTCTTCTTCAATTATTATTTTGCCCTTATCATTGTAATCATCTAAAAAATTGTAAGTTTCATTATCTTTACGATAACCAATTATAGTGTTTAAATTTACATTGTGAACACTTTTAAAAATATTCATTTCAATATATGGACTTATTTTTTTTAAACTTTTAATTAATTGTTTCATTTCTTGCCTTTTAGAATTTCCACCATTATCACCTAAGACACAGTTCTCTGTAAAGCGACAGGCACATTGAATAAAATGTAAATTATTATATCTTTTCCATGCCAAAATATCTTTCTCTCTAATATGATACATAGGTCTAATAAGTTGCATTCCTTCATAATTTGTGCTGTGGAGTTTTGGCATCATAGTTTTTGATTCTGCTCCGTATAACATACTCATTAAAATAGTTTCAATAACATCGTCAAAATGATGCCCTAATGCAATTTTGTTACAGCCTAATTGTTTTGCATTTTTATATAAATGACCTCTTCTCATTCTTGCACATAAATAGCAAGGAGATTGTTCTATTTCTGCAACAATATCAAAAATTTGTGTTTTAAATATTTTTATAGGTACATTTAAAAATTCTGCATTATCAGTAATTGCATTTAGATTTTTTTCATTGTAGCCCGGGTCCATAACTAAAAATTCTAAACTAAAATCAAATTTGCTATGTCTATGTAATTCTTGCATACATTTTGCTAACAGCATTGAATCCTTGCCACCCGACATACAAACTGCAATTTTATCTCCCTGCTGAATTAAGTCATATTCATTAATACCAGAAATAAATCTTTTCCATATTGTTTTGCGATATTTTTTTATTATACTTCGCTCTATCTCTTCAAATTTTTCCATAAATACCTCAAAAGTTATTTAAATCTTGTGGCTTTTGCCCTTTTCCAAAATCATATAAAATTGCCTCTACAATTCGTTTTGATGCAAAGCCATCGCCGTAAGGGTTAACTGCCTTTGCCATTTTGTCATATTCTTGTTTGTTTTCTAACAGTGCTTTTGATAAAGAAAAAATATCCTCTTCATTTACTCCTGCCATTTTTACTGTTCCTGCTTTAACTGCCTCCGGACGTTCTGTTTCAGTTCGCAAAACCAAAACCGGTTTCCCCAAAGCCGGTGCTTCCTCTTGCAAACCTCCGCTATCAGTTAATATTAAATATGCTCTGTCCATTAAATTGTGCATATCGCAAACATCTATTGGGTCTATTAAAATAACTCTTTTTTCATTGCCTAAAATACTATTTACCGTTTTTCTAACTGCTGGATTTAAATGAACAGGATAAATTACCAAAACATCCGAAAATGTATTAACTATTCTTTTAACCGCTTTACAAATATTGGACAGTGGCTGTCCTAAATTTTCTCGTCTATGAGCTGTCATAAGAATATAACGGTATTTAGAAAAATCTTCATTTTTTAAAAATTCGTCTTTAAAAACATAACTTTTATTTACAGTTATTTTTAAAGCATCAATTACTGTGTTTCCTGTAATGAAAATATTTTCTTTAATATTTTCATTAATTAAATTTTCTTTATTCGTAATTGTTGGGCAAAAATGAAGGTCTGCAATTTTGCCTGTTAAAGTTCTATTCATCTCCTCTGGGTATGGGGAATATTTATTAAAAGTTCTAAGTCCTGCCTCAATATGACCTACTTTAATTTTTTTATAAAAGCAAGCTAATGCACCTGCAAAGGAAGTTGTTGTATCTCCGTGCACTAAAACAATATCAGGTTTTGCCTTGCTTAAAACATCCTCCATTCCATCAATAACACTATTGGTTATTGAAGAGAGGGTTTGACGGTCTTTCATAATATTTAAGTCAAAATCAGGTGTAATTTTAAATATTTCTAATACTTGGTCTAACATTTCTCTATGTTGTGCAGTAACGCAAACAATACTTTGCATTTGATTGCATTTTTCAATTTCCTTAACAAGTGGAGCCATTTTTATAGCTTCCGGTCTTGTGCCAAAAACTGTCATTACCTTAATTTTGTTCATATAAACACCTTTACTTTTTAAAATGCTTTCCTTTTCTACTAATATACCATATTGCAGACAATATTATTGCAAAAGTAATAATAGAAAAAACAAGAGCTTTATATCTCGACATTGTGGTAATAATTACTGCAAATAAAGCCAAAACAGTACTTGCAATATAAAGAATTCTAACTGTATTTTTATGAGAAAAGCCTAAATCCATTAGCCTGTGATGAATATGTTCCCTATCGGCAGACATTGGCGACCTACCTTCTCTAATTCTTCTAATAATAGCATAAATAGTATCAAAAATTGGTAAGGCAAGAACTAAAAACGGAACAGCAAGCGATACAATTAAATAAGATTTGAACAGTCCTTGAACTGAAATTGTAGCCATTATAAAACCCAAAAAGGTGGCTCCGGTATCTCCCATAATTATTTTTGCAGGGTTAAAATTAAAAGGCAAAAAGCCAACGCAAGCACCTGCTAAAGCGGCTGTTAAAATTGCCATTTCAGAATCATGAATAAACAGCATAATTACTAATACTGAAATAGATGATATTGACGATACACCTGCCGCCAATCCATCTAAGCCATCTAATAAATTAACTGCATTTGTAATTCCAACTATCCAAATAATTGTTAAAGGAATTGAAATCCATTCAATGCTTTCATAAGATGAAGGGGTAAAAATATAAAAATTAGTTAAAATATCAATTCTAACTCCCATAATTACAGGTATTGATGCCGCAATTATTTGAACTAATAACTTCTTTTTTGCTTTTAAAACTGTTACATCATCTACTACACCTAAAGCAACAATTAAAGTTGCACCAATCAAAATGCCGATTATAGGAAGTGAAGCATTTAAAAAAGGAGTTGTTACTGCAAAAAAGGCTGTGCTAACGCAAAAGCCTAAAAATATTGCTAATCCTCCTAATCGTGCTAATGCCTCTTTGTGCATTCTTCTTTCATCTTGAGCAACATCAACTGCACCTATCTTAAAGGCAAATATTTTTACAGCAGGAGTAACTAAATATGCGAATGCCGCCGCAGTAAAAAAAGCCGCCGCAACAGACAAATAAAAATATATATTATAAATATTTAGCACCACCTTTTAAGTGAACTTCGTTCACAATGAATAATGAACGATGAATAATGAACAATTTTGGTTGAAATACTACACATTTCTTTTAATTAGAATAGTCGCCTCAGACGACAACATTAATTGTTAACTGTTACTTGTTACTTGTTAAAATCCTCTTTTAACAAAGCCCATCTTTTTATAAACCTTATCCATAGTTTTGCTTGAAATGTAAAGTGCTTTTTTTGCACTTTCGGTATAAGTTTTTTCAAGAAAATCTTTATTTTTCATTAAATCGTTATATTTTTCTCTAACAGGTCTTAAAGTTTCTGCTACTGCCTCGCCTACTGCTATTTTAAAATCGCCATAGCCCTTGCCACTAAATTCGTTTTCAATTTCTTTATAAGTTTTGCCTGTAACACAGGAATAAATACTCATTAAATTATTAATTCCATCTTTGCCTTCGGAATAGCAAACAATAGCCTCACTATCAGTAACCGCTCTTTTAAACTTTCTTAAAACATCCTCCGGTTTATCAAGTAAAGTAATATATGAATTTACATTTTCATCCGACTTGGACATTTTTTTATTAGGTTCTTGTAAAGACATAACCCTTGCTCCAACCTTAGGGATAAAAGGTTCAGGAACTGTAAATATATCTCCATAAATTCCGTTAAAACGAATTGCAATATCTCTTGCTAATTCCAAATGTTGTTTTTGGTCATTTCCAACAGGCACTAAATTTGTTTGATAAAGTAAAATATCGGCCGCCATTAAGGCTGGATATGTAAAAAGACCTGCATTTATATTGTTTTCATTTTTTGCTGATTTATCTTTAAACTGTGTCATACGGGACAGTTCGCCAAACATTGTAAAGCAATTTAGCACCCATGCTAATTCTGCGTGGGTATGAACATGACTTTGAAAGAATATTAAGTTTTTTTCTTCGCTTAAACCGCAAGCCAATAATGAAGCCATAACTTCCAAATTCTTTTGACGAAATATTGTAGGCTCCTGCCTTAAAGTAATTGCGTGTAAATCCACAACAGAATAACAGCAATTATATTCATCTTGAAGCTGCACCCAATTTTTAATAGCTCCCAAATAATTACCCAAAGTTAACGAGCCACTTGATTGTATTCCACTAAATATAACTTTTTTGTCCACAATAATTCCTCGTTCCTATTTAAATGAGATTGCCACGGGCTCCTTCGGCGGGATACGCCTCAGGACGACACTGCGGTGTCGGCTTTGCAATGACATTCTACATTTTGCATTCTACATTAAAAATTGTTTTAGGACTTCCCCTAATATTGTTATCCCCTTTTCTATTTGCTCCTTAGTGGGAGTTGAATAATTTAATCTAAAACTGTGTGTCGGTGCGTTTTCATCTGCATTAAATGCACTGCCCGGGACTATTGCAACAAAGTTTTCAATAGCCTTTTTAGAAAACTGGAAGGCATCACAATTTGAAGGCATTGTGCACCACAAGAATATACCACCGTCCGGACGAGTAGTAATAACTCTTTTGTCAAAGCATTTATCAATCATATTAAGCATTGTGTCGCATTTTTTTTTATATAACTGCCTAATTCCTTCTATATGTGCATCTATATCATAATTTTCAAGATATTTATTCACTAATATTTGAAAGAAAATATTCGTGTGAACATCGTTAACCTGCTTTGCAACTACTAATTTTTGAATAATTTCTTTTGGTGCATTAACAAATCCCACCCTCATTCCTGCTGAAAGAATTTTTGAAAAAGAGCCACAATAAATAACTCTTCCATCTTGATCAAAGGACTTAATAGTAGGAATATCCTCACCTCTAAAACGAAGTTCTCCGTAAGGGTTATCCTCTAAAATTATAGCATTATATTTTCTTGCTAATTCATAAACCTTTTTTCTTTTCTCTAAACTCATCGTTACGCCTGATGGGTTTTGAAAGGTTGGAATAACATAAATCATTTTAACATTTTTTTCATTTTGCAATGACATTTCTAATTTTTCTATATCAATTCCGTCTTGTTCAATGTCAACTCCTTTTAAGTTGACATTATAAGCCCTAAACGCATTTAAAGCACCAATAAAACTTGGATTTTCGCACAACACAGTATCCCCTTCGTTGCACAAAACTTTGCAAGAAAGGTCAATACCTTGTTGCCCGCCTGAAACTATAATTGTTTCATCAAAATCCTTGCCTATATTAAACTTTTGCTTTAATCTGTTAGTTACTTTTTCTCTCAAAGGCGTGTAACCCTCTGTAATGCTGTATTGCAAAGCCTCCACAGGATTTTTTTCAAAAATCTCCTTAGAAAGCAAAGCCAATTCCTTAACAGGAAAGGACTCCGCCGCAGGGTTTCCAGCCGCTAAGGAAATAACCTTAGGGTCTGATAAAAACTTAAATATTTCCCTAATCGCCGAAGGCTTTAAAGGGGAAATCTTATCTGAGAAAATGTATTCCATAATTTTTACCTCAATTATATAAAAATACTTTTAATATAATATCATAAATAGTGCTAATTGACAAGACGGGAAAAATAAAAATTCCTGCATTAAAATATTAGTGAAAAAACTTGTTGTTTTTGAAATCGCTCTTATTAATATGTTGAATTAGTTTTATTATGTATTTTTCCCCCTTTGCAAAAAATGCAAAATATGCACTTTCTCTTTCTATTATAGCAATATTGAATTTCTACTTAAATAATAATGTTTTAATTTTATTAAAGTAGTTTGTAATATTTTTAATAACTATATTGACAAAATGTAAATACTAATATATAATAAGCTATATCAATTATTAAAGGAGTGGTTATCAGTGAATAGAGAACTTGTGGTTAAATGCCCACGCTGTAATGAAAAATTAGTAGCTACAAAATTAAACTGTGAAAACTGCAAGATGGAACTTCAAGGGGATTTCTCTCTTAGCAAGTTTGATTATCTTTCAAATGATGAAATAAGCTTTGTAGAGTGTTTTCTAAAACACCAAGGAAATTTTAATGCAATTCAGAATGAAAAAGCAATGTCGTATCCTGCTGTTAAAAAGAAATTCGCAGACATACTTGAAACTTTAGAATTAAGCAATGTAACAATTAATAATAGAAAGGTTGTGAACCAAGAAATGATAAATCATGTTGAAATTCTTGAAACAGATAGCATAGTTATTAAGGTTATAAAGGAGAAACTTAATGCTATCAACGGCATAGCAACAATTAAACTATATTATGGAAATATTTGTGATATTGGATTTGACAAAGATGGAGACGGTCTAGTTTGCCCTAAAATACCTCAAGCCAAACAACTTATATGGGATGTTTTTAATGCAACAGTTGAAAATGTCATTCTAAATGGTGGCAAGGCTAAAAAAGGCAACGCACAATCAGGTGCTAAGTTAGGCAGTGAAAAATTAAAAATGAATTCAGTAGAAGGATACATTGCACATAAAGTTCATGGTAAGAAAATCGGAGAAACAACATTAGGTCCTGGGTTCATTGTTTGTGCTATTCTTGACTGGGCTGGTATTTGTAAAAATGAATGGGGTTATTTAAGAATTGAACCAAGTTTTGAAGCAGTTTTAAATACTGATAATGATAGATGTTTAATTTAAAAGTGGTAGTTTTTGCTGTAATTTTTATAGACAAAATTGCTAAAGAAACGGAGATGAATTAACAAATGTTTATAATAAGATTTGCATTTTTATTGCTAAGAATAGTGATCTATACATTTATAGATTTAGTAAGGCACAAATGGTAGGTTGATTATTTGCGTTTGTTGACCCTGAATTATATTTCTCTCTTCCAACATTTTTTCTAACTCATTCATTAAATATCTCCACGAGTGTCCCCAATTTTCAAAGACGGTTAGTTCCTTAGGGGCACGACCGAAAAATCTTTCTATTACAATAGTGCTTTTTAAATGCTCAATAAATAAAATGCACCTTTCTAAATATTCCTCTTGTGTTATTAAAGAGAATTCTTTATTATTATACATTTTTTCAAGCACAGTGTTTTTTAAAATATAAAGGCTGTGGATTTTTACAATATCAATATTTAGTTCGTTTAGTAATTTTGCTGTTTTTATTGTGTCCTCATTGCTGTCCCAAGGCAAATTCAGTATTATATGTGTTCCAATTAAAAAGTCATACTTTTTTATTTTTATAACTGCATTTATAAAATCATTTACAGTATGTCCTCTGTTAATAATTTTTAGGGTGTTTTCATTTGTGGTTTGAAGCCCTAATTCAATAATAATTTTAAGGTTGTTTTTAATGCTAAATTCTTTTAAAAACTCTAACTGCTCATCTAAAATACAATCCGGTCTTGTTGAAATAGAAATTGCTACAATATCGCTGTCCGAACAATCTTCAATATACTTTTTAAAATCTTTAAAAGGCAAATAAGTATTTGTATAGTTTTGAAAATATGCTATAAACTTATTAGCCTTATATTTTTGTTTAATATAGGCTTTATTCTCATTTATTTGCTCTTTTACTGATAGTAAATGGCTTTTCATTTCAAAACCTGCTCCAATTTCTCCACAAAAAATACAACCCCCTGTTGAAATTTTTCCATCTCTATTTGGGCAAGTAACAGGAATATTAATTGGCAATTTATAAACCTTTTGCAAAAAGGTTTTTTCTAAAAAAGATGAATAATTGTAATATCTTTTCATTTTTTCTCCATATTTTTCAGCATTTTTTAACATTATATCACTTTTTTATTTAAAATTCATTTAATTTTTGATATAATAATGAATAATTAAAAATGAGATTGCCACACTTCGTTCGCAATGACAATTCGCTCCTAACTTCTCATTGAATTTGAGATTGCTTCGCTTCCCTTGCAATGACAATTCGCTCCTAACTCCTAATCCCAATTCCTAATTAAATAGATTGGTGTTGTTTTTATGCGTCGCCCTGCTTTTATTGCCGGTTTTTCCTATCTTTGTGCTTTAATAATAGCAAATTATTTAAATAGTGTTTTGTTTTGCATTATGGTTATTATTTTATCAATAGCTTTATTATTAATTAGCATTTTTACACTTAGAAAATATAAGTATTTCAATTTTATACTAATTATTCTTATTAGTGTAATAGTTTCTCTTACAAGTTTTGCGTTTACTTATAATTTATTTTATGCTCCTGATTTAAAATTTGAGGGTTTAGACTGTGAAATGGAATGCGAATTAGTTGAAGAACCTTATTTATCCGGAGAAAACTATGTTTATATTGTAAAGCCTATTTCACTTAATTTTAATGCTATTAATAGAAATTCTTTTGGAAAAGTAAAACTGCTTTCTAAAATTAAGTTAGATGTTTCTCCTTTTGATACCTTTAAATGTGCTATAGGTTTTTATGAAAGTGAAAACTATTCTTTATTTGACTACAAAACCTTCAATCGTTCAAGGGGAATAAATTTAGTGGGCAAATGCATTAAATTTCCCTACGAAATAACCTCGCCTAAGGGAATTAAAAATCCCTATTATTACGCAATTCAAATTCGCAAATATTTTGGTAGTATTTGTGATAAGTACATCGGCAAGGATGAGGGGGCATTTGTAAAAGGTATAGTTATAGGAGATAGGACAGACCTTTCTAAAAAGATTAATAATGATGTTCAAATTAGCGGTTTATCTCATATTATGGCTGTTTCAGGTATGAATTTAACATTTTTCATAGGTTTTCTTTTAATGCTTTTTGATTTACTAACCATAAAGCGAAAAATTACCTATATTGTTTGCATTTCCTGTGCAATTGTAATAGCAACGGTTGCCGGACTTTCAGGCTCGGTTTTTCGTGCTTTGCTTATGCTTATTATTTTCTATGGTGGAATGCTATTTTTCAAAGAAAGTGATACTGTAAATTCCTTAGGGGCTTCGGTTTTAATTTTATGCTTAATTAGTCCTTTTTCTGCTGTTGATATTAGTTTATTATTGTCCACCTTTGCTACTCTTGGAATAATTTTATTATCAAAACCGATTACTTCTAAGTTAATTAAATTGTTTAAGGTTAAAAAAATCAACTTCTTTAATGCTACAATATTTGAGGCATTTGCAACTTCAGTTAGTGCAACAATTTTTACAGCACCTTTTATTGCTCTTGCTTTTGGCTACCTTTCTTTTGTTAGTCTTTTTGCTAATCTTTTAGCAGTATTTCCTGTTGTGATAACCTTTTTAATGGGGGTATTAACTTCGCTTTTCTCGTTTTTCTATTACTTAGCCATTATTCCTGCATTTATAAGCAAAATTTGTTCAATATTTTTAATAAAATTAACATCTATTTTAGCGAGTTTTAATTACTCCTATATTTACTCAAATAGATGGTATTTATACTTATTTAGTGCTATAATAATATTGTTTGTAATGTATAAATATCTTGCAAAAAATCCTATTAAATTTAGGAGCGTTACTGTTACATTAGTAGCATTAGCCTTTTTTCTAACTTGCTTTACCTTTGATTTGATTTTATTGCCTATTTATTCTCCTTTAAAAATTAAGGTTATTGATGTTGGTCAAGCTGATTCTATTGCAATAATTAAGAATAAAAAGGCTGTTTTGGTTGATGGTGGAGGTATTAATAATTCATACAATAACATTTTAAAGGAATTAAATGCAGATGGTTTGGTTACAATTGAAGCAATAATAGTTACTCACTATGACTATGACCATATTTGCAATTTACCAAATATTATTTTAAAAGCAAGACCAAAAATGTTAATTTTACCACCAGAATATATTGAGCATAAAAATAGAGACAAACTAATTAATGCCGCTAATGCCACTTATACTAAAATTACCTATGCAAATTCTGATTTATTGCTAAATGCATTGGATAATACCGAAATTGAAATTTTAACTAAACATATTGATATAGAAAATGCTAATAAAGACTCAAATAATTCTTCGTTAGTTACTATGGTAAAAAGTGATAATATAAAAACCTTGCTACTTGGGGATTTAGATTGTAGTATTTGGAAATTGGCTAAATGTTATGAAGATTATCTTGATTGTGATATAATAAAAATTGGTCATCACGGCTCAGACTACACTATGAATGATGAACTTTTAAAATATACAACTCCACTATATTCAATTATTTCTGTTGGCAAGGACAATATTTATAGTTTACCATCAATTGATGCATTAAGTTACTTAAAACTAAATAATGTCCCTGTTTTTAGAACTGATTTATTTGGAACTATTACAATTACCTCAAAAGATAATAAGCCTAATATTATTTGTGAGAAAAATGAAAATGATGATTTTTCCTTTAGCGATTTTCAAAAAAATGATATGTATTTCTTAATGAAAGAGGTTGCATAGGTTGAATAAATTCAACCAATTAACAATTAACAAAGAACAATTAACAATTTAGGTTGTCGCCTATGGCGACCAATTTATTTTTTTAACTTTAACCTTTAAATAAGAAAGGAACTAACCAAAAATGAGTGTTAATATAATCAAAAATCATATTAAAAACAATAGTTTTGACAATATTTATTTGTTTTATGGAAACGAGCAATATCTTAAAGATTTTTATTTAAAACTTGTGCAAAAAAAATTAATTGAAGGCGACACAGAGTTCAATTTGCATATTTTCCAGGGCAAAGATATTGATGTTTCCTTACTTAACGAAGCACTTGAAAGTTATCCTGTTTTATCCGAAAAAAAATTAATTATTGTTAAGGATATTCCAAAAGACCAATTATACGGTTATGTAAAAGAATACTTAGTAGAATATAAAAAGGACTTTCCCGAATATTCTATTTTAATAATTTATCAACAAGAACAAACCTATAACGAAAAAAAAGAAGAAACTATTTTAACGGCAGTTTATAAAAATATTGCTACTTTAATTAAATTTGAAAAGCCAAAGGAAAATGACCTTGTTGATTGGGTTAGCAGGCACTTTAAACACCATAAAAAAGAAATAGATAACCCTACAATTAAATATATGCTTTCAATTTGCGATAATAGTATGACACCTTTAAAAAATGAAATAGAAAAACTTTGTGCTTATGCAGTTACAACACAAATTTCAAAAAAACAAATAGACGAAATTATTACAAAAACTATTGATGCAAAAATATTTGATTTAACTGATGCAATAGCAAAATCAGATTATAGTAATTCCTTTATTATTTTAAACGAACTTTTTTACCAAAACTTTAATGAAAACTTAATAATGGCAACTATTTATAAAGCACTCACCAATTTATATAGGATTAAAGCAGGGCTTATGAGTGGAAAACAGTCATTAACTATTTCAAAAGAACTAAATATTCACGAATTTATTGTTAGTAAAAATATTAGAATATGTGAAAAGTTAAGTGATGAATTTTTAAGAAAAAGCCTTAAAATTTGCGAAAAGGCAGATATTGATATTAGAAATTTTTATGGTAAAAATATCAAAATTATTGTTGAAAGATTAATTGCAGAGCTTTTGGAATTAGAGCAAAAGATACACAATTGACAATTGACGATTGACAACAATTAATTAGGAATGAGGAATGTCGGTTGTTGCTTTGCAACCTAATTTTAATAGTCTTCGTTCTTGCCTCTTGCATCTCTCTTTCTGTTTCTTGTTTCTTGCTTCCAAATTGAGATTGCCACGCTTTGCTCGCAATGACAATTCGCTCCTAATTTATCCTTTATCCTTTAATAAAGATTATGGCTTTGACACCGAAATTTTCAATTTTCCACTTTCAATTTTCCACTTACTAAGAACGGAGCAAACCTATGATTAAAATAAGCCAAGTGATAATAGTTGAAGGAAAGTATGATAAAATCAAACTTTCCTCTATTGTTGATGCGGTTATTATTGAAACTGATGGCTTTGGAGTTTTTGGAGATAAAGAAAAACTAAGATTGATAAAAAGATTAGCTGAGTTAAAAGGAATAATAATTTTAACCGATAGTGATAGAGCAGGCTTTAAAATTAGGGATTATATATGTGGTAGTGTTCCAAAGGAGCAAATTAAAAATGTTTATATACCCGATATTTTTGGCAAGGAAAAAAGAAAGTTTGAACATTCTAAGGAAGGAAAATTAGGCGTTGAGGGACTTGACAACAAAATGCTTATTAATGCCTTTCAAAAAGCGGGTGTATTAATAAATGAAAGTTCTGCCCCCTCAAACAAAAGGCAAATTACAAAAGCAGATTTTTATGAGGAAGGGCTTTGTGGTAATGAAAATAGCAATATTTTAAGACAAAAATTAATTGAATATTTGCAATTGCCCAAAAGGCTATCTGCAAATAGATTAATAGAAATATTAAATGTAATTATGACCTATGAGCAATATAAAACAATTATTAAATCTTTTTTCTTATTTTCCCTATAATAAATACTATTAAAGGAATTAAATATCCAAAAAATAAATTAACGGGGCAACAAATTTTATCGCAATATATAACAAACTCAAGCACATTTCTGCACATTAATAAAGAAATAATTATTATACCTATCAAATATATATTTATTAAAGATTTTATTTGTGAAAGTGAAAAAACTTTCTTTAATATATGCAATGCAGAATAAGCAAATATGCATAATAACATAAAATCAGATAATATCCATAAAGATATAATGCTTCCTTCAATTCTCTCAATAATATTAAAAAGTGAAATTTGTCTAATAGCTGAAAAAAATGGCATTGTAAGAACTGATAAATAAGATGCACCATACATACCAAGAGGAATAATAATTATTATTAAAGTTAAAACTCCCATAATTAATATAGCCTTAAACCCCATTTTTTTGATTTTATCCATATTAGTAATTTTATCACTAAACATTAATATTACTATAAAAAATGCCCAGGTTGCAATTATTGATACATTTCCACATAATACTGGTAAAGCGTCCTTATATGTTAAAGGAAAATAATTTGCAATTTTAAATTGAGGAAAAATTAAAATAAATACAATTATTAAAAATAAAAATACTATTGTAAACAAAACTTCATTCAATCTTGCAAGTACTTCCAAACCTCCTCTCAAAATAAAAGAACTTAATATTATTAGTGCAACAATTAATACCCAAGTATTAGTATTTGAGAAAGTTGACATAGTAAGTCGTTCTGTAAAAAAACGAAAATATGAGGCACAATTTATAGTTATCCAAGCAAAGTATAGAATAAATACTATTTTGCCAAAAATTTTACCTATTATATCCCCAAATATATCTATTAGAGATACTTCTTTATATTTTTTATAAAAGCTTTGTAAAACAAAAAGAAATAATCCAAATAATATTATTGAAATAAAAGGTGATATCCATGCGGCTTGCTTAGCACTTTCATTTGCTAAAGACGGCACTAATGCTATTGTAGCCGAAATCATTGGAAATAAAAATAAAAGCATTGCTTGCCGTAATGATATTTTTTTATTTATAGAGCTCATAAATTTGTTTGCTCCTTTCTTTTAAAGGATAAAGGATAAGGGGTAAGCAAACTTTGTTTGCATTTAAGAGTGGAGAGTTGAGTGTGGAGAGTGGAGCAATGGTTGAAATGCTACGCAATTCTTTAATAAATTTAATTTGATTTTTGATTTTGTCAATTTTACAAACCTTAATTTCAAACTCCAAATTCCACTCTCAAAACTCCAAACTCCACATTCCACTTTGTTAGTGTTCAATACCTAATAAATTTAATACAAAATGCGAAATGCTTCTTGTGTAAGGAGAGGAAAAATATATTATACCTAAAATAATTACAATTATTAAAAGCCCACAGTATAAAAATAATTCTTTATAATTCTTATTTTTGAGCATAAAAAATATTTCAAATATACTTAAAATTATTATAATTATAAAAAATGGTAACATAATGCTTTTCCTTTCAATTTAGGTGTAAGGTGTAAGAGGTAAAAAAAATTAGAAATTAGAAATGAGGAAAAAGCATAGGGGCAATTCACGAATTGCCCGAAAAAAATGTCATTGCATAGCCGACACCGCAGTGTCGTCCTGAGGCATATCCCACCGAAGTAGCCTGCGGCAATCTCAATTTAGAAGCAAGATGCAAGAAAATATCTAAAAAAGGAAATGGCAACAATCCTCAGTCAGTTTTGCTGACAGCTCCTTTGAAAAAGGAGCCTTATTGAAATTGTTCGTGTTCGCTGTCCATTGTCAATTTTATTCCAAATTCCTAATTTCTCATTCCTAATTACTAATTACTATTTAACTCCAATTGGGTCATAAATAATATGAGTTCCATTTATTTTAGTTTCTACATTAATATTAATTTTCATTTGTTTATATATTTCTTTCCAATTATCTTTTATTTTATCCCATTTAAGTGGGTATTTATGATATATTTCATCTCCTATATTAAAAATATCCACCCCATTTTGTTGTGAGAAATTAAGTGCAGATTGTGCTTCTTGTAAAACAACATTTTTTTGTTTATTATTAAATTCATCTATTAATTCAACAGTAAAATAATTTTCCTCATTTTGAATTTCATCAATATTTGTTATAACCTTTATGGATATATTAGCCTCAAAGGTGTTATTAATATATTTAGGTTCTATTTTAGAGGTCGCTTCAAGTATCTCTAAAGAATTTTTTTTACCGGTTGCATCTTCAATTACTATAATTCCTGAATTTATATCATTATTAATAAAATTTGCCCCTCTTGCATTATTTTGTAATAAAAAATCTATTAGCTTAAATTTATTAAAAACTGCATATCCATCAAGCTCTATAGTAGTAATTTCCTTACTATTTTCTCCTTGAATATTCTTTTTATGAATTGAACCTATAATCGTGTCGCCATATTCGCTATTAAAGGAAACACACACATCCTTTAATGAAACTACTTTTGATATTGAATGGCCACCTATATTTTTTAATAGTTCATCAAGTATATTTGGAACAAAATTTTCATATTCATCTTCTGAATCAAGTATTTCTTCAGCAGTAATTCCTCTTGCAATTAAAATAGGCATCATTGTCCGCAATTCATAATTTCTTACAATGAAATCAAGGGTTTTATTTATATTTTCTCTTGCAAGCTCCTCACCAATTATAATAAATTCTATATGTCCATAAAACACATCTTTATACGCAATAGTGTGAATCCTCCTTATTGCATCAAATATAGTTGCACTTTCAAATTTGACAAACACACCTTTATTAGCCCCCCCCTCTTGTTTTGTATCTGTGGTTTCCCTTAAATCCTTAGTAACTAAAGTTACTCTAAAATTGTCTTTATTCTCAATGCCTTTATCAATCCCCAAGGCCAAAACAATAAAATTATCGTCTATTTCTACAAATTTCGGAAAATAATTACATCCTGTTAAAAAAATAAATATAAATAGAATTGAAAAAATAACAATACTTATCTTTCTTTTAATTTTGATTTTTTTCATAACTTTTTCATTCCTAATTCCTAATTCCTAATTCCTAATTCCTAAATAATACTATCCTTGCCTTTTAATATCTAAAGGATTTATATTTTTTGGTCGTGTCTTTTGAAATTTCATTGGAAACCTAAACAAAGTATCCTCTAATAGCTTTTGGTCATCGCCTGACACTATTGGAGATAAATAAGGCACTCCAAAGGATTCTAATTTTGCCATTTTAAAAATAAATAAAATTAAGGCTATATTAATACCATATAAACCTAATATTCCCCCAAAAATTACAAAAATAAATCGCCATAATCTCAATGCATTACTTACATCTTGATTAGGCATAACTAATGATGCTATTGATACAGTGGCAACAATTAAAACAGTTATTGGTGAAATGATTTTTGCATCTACTGCCGCTTGACCAATAACTAAGGTTCCTATAATTGAAATAGCTTGGCCAATAGTTCTTGGTATTCTAAGGCTTGCTTCATAAAGAATCTCAAAAGATATAAGAATATAAATAATTTCAATTACCATTGGAAATACAACACCGGTATGAGCTTTAGATATAGCTAAAATCAATCTTGTAGGTATCATTTCTTGATGATAGTAAAGCACCGCAACAAAAAAACCGGGGAAAATTAATGTAAACCCCAATAAACAATACCTCATAAATCTAATAAATGAGCCAAAAATGTAGTTTCTTCCATAATCTTCTGGTGCTTGCAAAAATTGCACTAAAGTTCCTGGAACTATATACCCTATTGGAAGATTATCAACTATAATTCCTACTCTTCCTTCAATAATATCATTACAAAATTTATCAGGTCTTTCAGTATTGGCAATCTGTGGAAATACACAATTTACATCATCACAAATAAATTCCTCTATATTTACGGTCCCGATAGCACTATCTATATTAATTGCATTTAAACGATTTCTAACCTCATCAACAATATTTGTATTAGTAAGACCTTTTATATAAACAATTGCTACATTTGTTATTGTTTGACGACCAACAACCAAATTTTCAATAACAAGATTTGCAGTTTTTATTTTTCTTCGTATAATTGAAGTATTTACTCTAATGGTTTCAACAAATGAATCCTTAGCCGCCTTTGTTATATTTTCTACTGATGGTTCTGATATAGCTCTTTTCTCAAATCCCTTTGTATCAAAAATAATGCTTGTTTTACAATCGTCAAATATTAAAGCTGTTCCACCAGATAATATTTCATCTAAGGTTTTATTAATATCATATAGTTTTAACTGTGATGAAATATAAATATTCCCTTCATCTATAAGCTTAATTAATTCTTTTGAGTCTTGTGCGTTATTTAATTTTTCATTATTATAAAGTGGTTTTAATATATAATCACTAATAAAGGCTTGATTGGCAAGCCCATCAACATATATCATTGTAATTTGAATGTTTGTTTTTTCATTAATTATTAATTTTCTTATTTTTACATCAGAATTAATGCCAAGAATTATTTCTAAATTCCCAGAAGTTAATTCGTTTACATTTTTTGAAGGTTCAGTAAATTGTAATTCCTTATTGTTTTTTTCAAACATCTTTTCACCTAAAATTATATATTTATATTAATAATGTATATTTTATCCATTAAAATATTATTTATTCAATAATATATGCAAATACTTCTTTGAGCCATTGCCAAAACGAATTAAAAGCATTTGATATAAAATCAAGTGCTTTTTTTAAAAACTGTGGTATAGAAAAATTAACGCTTTGATTAAAAACCGAAACCTCAATTTTAGAATTCCCTGCATTAAAAGCAAAAACAGTGCCATCTGTATTGCCTGCAACCGACCTTGTATTTATATCTACAACAGCTAACCCAGCAACAAAAAATATTGCAATTACTGTTAAAATTAGCGACAAAAAATATGCCCTAACCTTATTAGTTTTTTCTTTTTTTAGTTTCTTTATCTTCATTTTTATTCGTCCTTTTCCCTTTATCCCAATTATCATGAGATTGCTTCTGGCTCCTTCGGCGAGATACGCCTCAGGACGACACTGCGGTGTCGACTATGCAATGACAAATTGGCTACATTCTACATTGATTGTTCTTAGTTTACTCGGAACGCATTAATGCGTTCCCTACAAGTAACTATTATCATTTTAAATAAAGAAAATGGCTTTGAAACATAAATTGTTCGCTGTTCGCTGTTAATTGTTCATTGAATTTTGTTACTTGTTATTTTGCCAAACCATTTATAACCTTAGCCAATGATTTCGCCATTAATTGACCACCATAAATTGCCTCATCTAATGTGTTGCCACAGGTTCCAATCTCAATTAGCATTGCTCCATTTGCCACTTGTGAATTATATCTTTTATCTCTAATTAAAGTGGGTCGGCATAGCCCCGGTGTTGTTTGTTCAATTTGCTTTTGAACAAGTAAAATAGTTTTTAAATTATCTTCCCAATGAGTGTTTGCATATTTTTTTGTTCCTATTCCTGCAACAAACATTATTTGTGCCGCATTTTTATTGCCTATTTTAACTACAGGTCTGTATTTTTCCCCTTGCTCATTTATCATTGAATCTCTATGAATATCCAGCACTACTTTTATAGTTGGATATTTTTTTAACATTGCTTTTGCTGTATCAAACGAGTTATTATACGCATTATTGTAATCTGGCGTATCGTGATGAATGGTTGATTGAATAGCCTTAACTCCATTCGACTCTAACTCATCCAATATTGCTTTGCCAACTGCTACTACATTTTTGCTATTATCCTCACTTTTTGTAGGATTACTAACTTTATATTGATTTTCTTCGCCTTGATTAAAGGCTTCTGTTGCATGTGTATGCAAAATTAATACTTGAGGTCCTTTTGAGGCTTTATTTATTTTATAAGTTATGCTTTTTGACATTACTGATATTATGTCAACCTTTGTTTCGCTTGTGTTTTTTACATAAACTAAGTCATTTATTAAATACCCATCATTTGATTTTGGCATTAATTTTACCATAATAATTGGCATAGACTTTAATTCTTCTACTTCTTTTATCAACACTTGCTCCTTTTTTTCAGAGGCGTAATTGAAAACCTCTTCTGTTGAAACTGTTTCTCCTTCATTTAAATAATACCCTTTACTATAAGCAATATTCATTATAGGAATGCATAAAGATACTATTCCCTCTGGCCTAATAAATTTATATGCAGATGTTTCACTCGCTCCAAAAGGGCAATTTATAAAAGCACTGTCTAATGCAATAGTTTTAGCAATTGACTTTAAATTGCCACTTTTTATTAGCCACAAAAATAACACTAGAAAAAATGTTATAACTACAAAACAAATAATAGAATTTTTAAAAGAGAATTTCATTGCTCGTTCCTCATTCCTAATTCCTAATTCCTAATTCCTTTACTAATTCTATTAAATTAAATATTCAATTATGCCAAATAAGCATCCATATCCTCTATTGATATATGATTATGCATGGCTTTATTTATTGCATAGCCTACAGTTTTTGAAACCTCTCCTATAATAAAATCAATATCCTTTGGAGTTACAACCAAATTCAAATCATAGGGTGTAAGGCTATCCTTTATTAAGTCATATTTATCTTTTTTTGAATAATCCTCAAATAATTTTATTACCTCTCCTCCTGCTTTTTGACCAACACTTTTTAGCACCTCGTCTATTACATCACTTGATAGTGTAGCCGCATCAACAACTGTTGGAACACCAATTGAGATAACCTTAATTCCCATTGTATTATTGCTTATTTCTCCTCTTGCATTTTCCACCCCACCACCCGGAATTATTCCTGTATCACTTATTTGCACAGTAGTTGCTAATCTTTTCATTTTTCTTGAAGCAAGTGCATCAATAACTATTAAAACTGATGGGTTGATTTTTTGAATTAATTCTTTTATTATTTCTGCTGTTTCCACCCCTGTTTGCCCTAAAACACCGGGCGATATTGCCGCCACTTGCCTTAACCTTGAATTATAAAAAAACTCAGGTGCGTTTTCCTTTAAATGCCTTGTAACCATTACCCTTTCAACTGTTTTTGGTCCTAATGCATCAGGAGTTACCTTCATATTTCCTAAACCAGCAATTAAAACTGTATCGTCGTTTTTTAAACCGCACATTTCCATTATTTCATGTGAAATAACTTCAATTGCATTGATGAATGCTGAGCTATCTCCACTCGTATCTGCTATTTCAATTGTAACATATTTTCCAATAGGCTTTGAAATAGCCTTTGCTCCTTGCTCATTAATAACTGTTACTCTTGTAATAAGAAAATTTTTTATCTTTAATTCCTCGCTTTCAACCCCCTCAATCTGCCCCTGCTTTGTAGCAATATCCCTTCCCTCTATCGCTAAATCCGTTCTTAAATTAAACATTAATTTTCTCCTATTTTATTTATTTTTTCTATTTCTTTATTATTCACAATAAATATATTTTTAACGCAAAAATAATAAAATATTAGTTGAAAACTTATTTTCTTTATGATATAATTTCAAAATGTAAATGTATTATTTCAAAAGAATTGAGGAAAGAAAATGCGAAAAGAAAGAATTACAGAACTTAAAATTTTTGCTACAAAGGCAAGACTTTTAATACTTGAGGCAGTGTTTTCAGCTAAATCCGGTCATCCCGGTGGTTCATTATCTATTGCCGATGTTTTGTCCTATTTATATAATGAGGAAATGAATATTGATATAGATAATGCTAAATGGGAGCAAAGAGATAGATTTGTTTTATCAAAAGGGCATGCCTCTCCAAGTATATATTCTGTCCTTGCTTTAAAAGGTTTTTTTCCAACTGAGGATATGAAAACCTTCCGCAATATTAATAGTTATTTGCAAGGTCATCCGGATATGAAGGGTGTTCCCGGTATTGATATGTCAACCGGTTCTTTAGGTCAAGGTGTTTCAGCCGCTTGTGGCATAGCTTTATCTGCAAAACTTTCTAATGAAGACTATCGTGTTTATGCGATTTTGGGAGATGGCGAACTTGAAGAAGGTCAAGTTTGGGAGGCTTCTATGTTTGCTTCTCACTATAAACTTGACAATCTTTGCATTTTAATTGACTTAAATGGCTTGCAAATAGATGGAGATATTAAAAAAGTTATGTCTCCTTATCCTGTGGACGAAAAATTTAAGGCTTTTGGTTTTAATGTAATTGTTATAGATGGTCATAATTTTGATGAAATTGAAAATGCTTATAAAACAGCAAGATTAGAAAAAGGAAAACCAACTGCAATTATTGCTAACTGTGTTAAGGGCAAGGGAGTTTCATTTATGGAAAACAATGCCAATTGGCACGGAAATGCACCAAATGAAGAGCAATATAACATAGCAGTTTCTGAACTTAAAGCTACATTAGCAGATTTGGAGGGCAAATAATATGGGAATTAAAGCAACAAGAGAAGCATACGGAGAGGCTTTAGCAGAATTTGGAGCCGATAATAGAATTATAGTGCTTGACTGTGATTTATCAAAATCAACTAAAACTGATACATTTAAAAAGGTTTATCCTGAGAGATTTATTAACTGTGGAATTGCCGAAGCAAATATGATGTGTGTTTCAGCAGGCCTTGCAACTACCGGAAAAATAGTATTTGCCTCAAGTTTTGCTATGTTTGCCGCTGGTCGTGCATTTGAGCAAGTTAGAAATAGCATTGGCTACCCACATCTTAATGTAAAAATTTGTGCTACTCATGCTGGACTTTCAGTTGGAGAGGACGGTGCATCCCATCAATGCAACGAAGATATTGCTCTTATGAGTGTTATTCCAGGTATGGTTGTGCTTTGCCCTGCTGATGCTACTGAAGCAAGGGCTTGTGTAAAAGCGGCAATTGAGCATTACGGACCTGTTTATATTCGTTTAAGCAGAATGGGTGTTGAAGATATTTATAATAAAGATAATTTTAACTTTGAAATTGGCAAGGGTAAAATGATTTCTGATGGTTGTGATGTTACAATAATTGCAACAGGAATAATGGTTAGCGAAGCTATAAAGGCAGAAAAACTGCTTGACGACGAAGGAATTTCAGCAAGAGTTATTGATATGACATCATTAAAGCCAATTGATAAAGATATTATTGTAAAAGCCGCAAAGGAAACCGGTTGCATTGTAACCGCTGAGGAGCATAGTATTATAGGTGGCTTGGGTAGTTTGGTTGCAAGTGTTTTGGCAACTGAATGTCCTGTGCCTTTAAAAATGGTTGGTGTTAATGATAAATTTGGAAGGTCTGGCACTGTTAAGGCTGTTCTTGAAGCTTACGGCTTAACTGCTGAAAATATTGTTAATAATGTTAAGGAAGTTATAAAGTTAAAAAAGTAATTAATTAATAAAAACAATAAATAAAACGGGCTGAAATTTCAGCCCGTTTTTTATATATATTTATTCCACCGATAAATATTTTTTAATTTCTTCAAGAGTTTTTTTACCTATTCCATATATTTTTATTAACTCATCGGTTGATTTAAAAGGACCATTTAAATTTCTATAAATAATAATTTCCTTTGCAATTTTCTCACCTATGTATTTAACTGTAATTAATTCTCCTTCACTTGCTGTATTTACATTTATCTTCATAGTTTCTAAGTTAAACACTTGCCCCCCGTTATTTGATTCTACTAATTTTACATCTGACGAAAACAAACTACTATAAATAATAAAGCAAATAATAGTTAAAATACAAATTAATATTACAATTAAACTTATTTTATCAATTAAAAGTAATTTTTTCTTCAAATTTTTCACCTAAATCTTTTGTTTTTAGATAATTATATGATATAATTAAATATATTATATCATAATAGGGGGAAAAAGCATAATGAAAAATAAAATATTAGTTTTAACTATGCTTTTTTTATTTCTTTTTTCAATGCTTAGTGTAAATGCTACTGATAAACCTACAATAACTGCGAAAAGTGCATTGCTTATACATCTTGGAACAGGAATGGTAGTATATGAAAAAAATGTTGACCAAAAGCTTGACCCTACTGTTGCACCAAAGTTAATGACTGCAATATTGACTTTGGAAAAAGCGAAAAACTTGGATGAAACTTATACTGCTAAAGCCTCCGCATTTAAAGGCATTACATATATTAGCTCGGCAAAAATAAAGGTTGACGAAACTTTAACTATTAGAGATTTACTTTATTGCCTTATCTTGTCTTCCTCTAATGAGGCCGCTAATATTTTAGGCGAATATGTAAGCGGTAATGTTGCTGACTTTATTAAATTAATGAATAAAAGAGCAAAGGAATTAGGTGCTAATAATACTTTGTTTACTAACACGACAGGAATTTACGATGAAAATGCTTATTCAACTGCAAGAGATATAATGACCATTTCAAAACATATAATTAAACTAAAAGACTTTTTAGAAATTGCTAATGCCTCAACATATAAAATGCCAGAAACTAATCTTTCTTCAAAGAGATTGCTTTACACAAAAAATGAAATGATATTAGAAAGTTCCGAAAATTACATTAGCTACGCACAAGGCATTAAGACTTCTGCAACGAGCGAAGGTGGCTATTCTCTTGCTTCGTTAGGCATAAAAAAAATTGGTAATAGACAAGAGCAAATGCTATGTGTAGTATTGGGTTGCCCAAAAACTACACAAGGCAAACAAATGATTAATGCTTATAATGATACAAAAACATTATATGATTTTGTTTATTCAACCTATAAAATTAATAGGCTAATTAAAGAAAGCGAGCCTGTTACTGAGGCCTCAATCTCACTTGCTGACGGAAAAGATTTTGCACTACTTATTGCTAAGGATAGTGTTGAAACTTTGTTGCCAAGCGATATTACTGCCGATAAATTAGAAAGAGAAATAATATTAAACGAAAATATTACAGCACCAATTGAAAAGGGACAAGAATTAGGCGAGATTATTTTAAGATATGATGGAATTGAATATGGAAGAACTAAGTTAATTTCTCAAAACGCAATTAAAAGAAACACTATGCTTTATTATACACATCAGTTAAATTTGTTTTTTTCAAATTTATGGGTAAAAATTGCCACTGTTCTTATTGTTTGCGTTTTTGTATTATACATTATTTATACAATTATATATAATAAGAAAAGAAATCGCCAAAAAGCAATTAAAAGAAGAATAAAGTTTTAAATTTTTAGAATATTTTTTCCTTTTTACAAGTATATATATAGTAGCTATTTGTAAAAGGTGGTTAAAATATGTTTGTATTATCATTTAAAATGACAAAAACTAAACTTACTATGGTTATTTTTTCTTGTGTGGCTCTAATTGCATTTGCTACAACATTTATTGACAATGGAGCAGGTTACCAAACTGTTGTTCAAACCGGGGTAAAAGCTTCATCTAACGAGGATAGACTAAGTTTTCTTAATAGTTTTGGTTGGCAAATTGATAATGAACCTTCAGAGATAATTGAGGTTATTATACCTAACGAATTTGACTCAGTTTATGATAAGTATAACTCAATTCAAAAGGGGCAAGGCTATGACTTATCAAAATATAAAGGCAAAAGAATAAAACGCTATACATATGTGGTAAAGAATTACCCTACACAACAAGAATCAACAGTTAATGCTAATATTTTAATTTGTGATAACAAAATAATTGGTGGTGATATTTGCTCGGTGGCTTTGGGCGGGTTTATTCATGGGTTTAAGCTTGCTTAGGAGTTAGGAATTAGGGGTTAGGAATTAGGAATTAAATTAACAGCACTCAAAAGGAATTTTGAGTGCTGAATTTTTAACAAATAAACTTCTAATAATATATTATAAAAAATTATTGTAATTTTTATCATATTAGAGTAAAATAATTATATTAATATCCTAAATTTAAAATAGGTGTGAATGTGTATGAAAAGTATTCCAAAAGAATTTATTTCTGATATTGAAAAAGCAAAAGCTATATTGAAAGAATATGGTGTTTCGGAAATGTTTATTTTTGGTTCATTAACAAATGGCAAAATCAATA
>CAZFQD010000012.1:0-30517 GCA_964520885.1 uncultured Oscillospiraceae bacterium
TATCATATTGTTTACAATATATCATACCGCTTGCGGTATATCATTTGTCCTGAAAAGGCGAATTTCATTGAAAAAAGCCCCAAAGGGCAAGAAATAATTAAATTTTGAAAGTTGTTTAGTGATATACGGATTTTCATCCGTGTGATATATTTTCTACGAAAATGTGATATTCGTCAAAACAAGTTTTGCCGAGTGATATAATATGAACCCATCTTACGCACCGCAGTGCATATCACACCGCTTGAGGTATATCACATGCCTTAGGCGTATATCACGAACCCGTTAGGGTTCATATTGTTGAAAAAAGCATTGCTACTGCAATGCTTTTTTCTGGCCCGCCCTACAAGATTTGAACTTGCTACTTACAGAGTCGGAGTCTGTCGCTCTATCCAAATGAGCTAAGGGCGGATAAAATTTATTAAATTTTCTTTAAAAACAGCCCCGAAAAACGGGGCTGTTAATAAATTTTCATTTATTGCGAAAAAAAGTTATTTAAACTTGCGTTTTCTTGCCGCCTCGGATTTTTTCTTCCTTTTTACACTAGGTTTTTCATAATGCTCTCTTTTGCGGAGTTCGGAAAGCACACCCGCTTTTGCACACGACTTTTTAAAGCGTCTCAATGCATTATCAAGTGTTTCATTATCTTTAACATGGATTTCAGCCATTTCATTCCCTCCCCCCAAAAATGCGAACATCTAATTAATATTTTGCACAAGAATAATTATATAGGCAATTGTCTTTTATGTCAAGCAAAATTATTTATTTGTCTTTTTAATTGAATTTTCTTTGCTAATTATCTTATATCCAATAAATAGGCTAATAGCTATTATTGCAACTGTAATTATTAAAGCAAAAGCAAATGAAATATTTAGTTTTTCGGTTAGCACTTGAAATGTTCCAATATATCCAAAAAGCATAAATGCTCCTGCCGAGATTAGTTTAATCATCCGCTCAGCAACTAATTTATAAATTAAAACACCAACAAAAATTCCAATAATATCTGCAATTAGCATTCCTGTTGTTGTTCCAATTAAAACTGCAACAGGGCTTTTTGGGAATTGTGTTGCAAGAGAAATAGTAGCAAGTTGAGTTTTATCGCCCATTTCGGCAATGAAAAAGGCTATTGTAACTGTCATAACTGCACCGAATTTAGTAGGCTTTTTATCTTGCCCCTCTAATTTATCCCCTCTAATTGTCCAAAGACCAAAGAAAACAAAGGACAACGACGCTATAACTTGTATCCATAATGAAATAGCGGAAATGTTAGCGGCAAAATATCCCAAAGTAACCGCTAAAGCATGATTAAAAACAGTGGCAATAAATACTCCAAGCAAAACCTTAGAAGGCTTATATTTTGTAGCAAATGCCATTGCTAATAGTTGAGTTTTATCACCCATTTCAGCAAGCACCACAAAGCCTGTGGCTGTTAGCATTGGGATTAAAAGGTCAGACATATAAATAGCTCCTTTATTTTTAATTAGGAGTGAGGAATTAGGAGCAACAATGAATTTAAATTATAAGTTACCTTTGAGAAATTTTATTAATTTATTTAATAAAATATACTTAATTATTAAAAAAACTTAAATTTTCATTGATAAAAAAACTTAAAAAAACCGCATAAAATCAAGGTTTTTCTGCATATTTTGCTTGACTTTTTTTTACTGTTTATGATACAATAACAGTAATCATTGACGACTTATAAAAAAAAAATTATCAATTTACATATAAATGTGTTATAATATTTTTCAAATGACAATTTTTAGTTATTAATTAAATGGAGGTAAAAATTTATGAGCAAAAAGTATGTATATTTATTTTCTGAGGGTAGCGGAAAAATGAAGGAACTTTTAGGTGGTAAGGGCTGTAACCTTGCAGAAATGACCATATTGGGTATGCCGGTTCCACAAGGCTTTACTGTATCAACCGAAGCTTGCACAAAATATTATGACGATGGCAAGAAAATTTCCCAAGATATTGAAGAGCAAATTAATGCTCATCTTATTAAGATGGAAGAAATATGTGGCAAGAAATTTGGAGATGTGAAAAATCCCCTTTTAGTTTCTGTTCGTTCTGGTGCTCGAGCTTCTATGCCCGGTATGATGGACACTATACTTAATTTAGGCTTAAACGATACTGTTGTTGAAGGCTTAGCCACTCTTACGGGCAATCCAAGATTTGCTTATGATAGTTATCGTCGCTTTATTCAAATGTATTCCGATGTTGTTATGGAATTAGGCAAATCTTATTTTGAGAGATTAATTGATGAATTAAAAGAGAAAAGAGGAGTATCTCTTGACACTGAACTTAATGCAGATGATTTAAAAGAATTAGTTAGATTATTCAAAAACCTTTATAAAGAAAAAATGGGCAAAGATTTCCCATCTAACCCAAAAGAGCAATTAATGGGAGCTATTAAGGCTGTTTTCCGTTCATGGGATAATCCAAGAGCTAATAGTTATAGAAGAATGAATGATATTCCTTACAATTGGGGAACTGCTGTTAATGTTCAAGTTATGGTATTTGGTAATATGGGCGACGATAGTGGAACTGGTGTTGCATTTACAAGAAATCCATCAACCGGCGAAAGCAAGTTATATGGAGAATTTTTAATGAATGCACAAGGTGAAGATGTTGTTGCCGGAATTAGAACTCCTTTAAATATTGATAAATTAAAAGAAATTATGCCAGCGGTATATAATCAATTTGCTGACATTGCAAATAGACTTGAAAAGCATTATAAAGATATGCAGGATATGGAATTTACCATTGAAAAGGGTAAACTTTTTATGTTGCAAACAAGAAATGGTAAACGAACTGCTGCGGCGGCTTTACAAATTGCTGTTGATTTAGTTGCTGAGGGTATGATTAGTAAAGAAAACGCAATATTAAAGGTTGACCCTAAGCAATTAGATGCTCTTTTACATCCACAATTTGACCCTGCGGCATTAAAAGTGGCAAAGCCTGTTGCTAAGGGCTTACCTGCTTCACCGGGTGCGGCTTGTGGCAAGGTTTACTTTACTGCTGATTCAGCAGTTGAAGGGGCAAAAGATGGTTCAAAGGTAATTTTAGTTCGTTTAGAAACCTCTCCTGAGGACATTGAGGGTATGGCGGCGGCAAGAGGTATTTTAACAGTTCGTGGCGGTATGACTTCTCATGCAGCTGTTGTTGCAAGAGGAATGGGAACTTGTTGTGTTGCTGGTTGTGGTGAGATTAAAATAAATGAACATAACAAAACCTTTTCTGTTTCTGGCATAACAATTAAAGAAGGCGATTATATTTCTATAAATGGAACAAGCGGAAACATATATGCACAGGCTATTCCAACTGTTGAAGCAGGAATTTCAGGAAATTTCAATACATTTATTGCGTGGGCAGATGAAGTTAGAACACTTAAAGTTAGAACTAATGCAGATACTCCATACGATGCCGCTCAAGCATACAAGTTTGGTGCTGAGGGTATTGGACTTTGTAGAACTGAGCATATGTTCTTTGAAACTGATAGAATTTTTGCTATGCGTGAAATGATTGTTGCTGATACTGTTGAGCAAAGGAAAAAGGCTCTTGAAAAATTACTTCCAATGCAAAGAAGTGATTTTGAGGGCATATTCAAGGCTATGAAGGGCTATCCTGTTACAATTCGTTTCTTAGACCCTCCTCTACACGAGTTTGTTCCTCATGAGGATGGACAAATTGCAGATTTAGCAAAAGAAATGGGTTTAACATTTGATAATTTAAAATCAACAATTGAAGGTTTACATGAATTTAACCCTATGTTAGGTCATCGTGGTTGCCGTTTAGCAGTAACATATCCAGAAATAGCGGAAATGCAAACAAGAGCAATTATTGAAGCGGCTATTAATGTAAATAAAGAGGGAATGTCCGTTATACCTGAAATTATGATACCGTTAGTTGGCGATATTAAGGAATTAAAATATGTTAAGGATGTTGTAGTAAAAACAGCCGACGAAATTATTGCTAAGAGTGGCGTTAAGTTAAAATATATGGTTGGAACTATGATTGAAGTTCCAAGAGCGGCTTTAACTGCTGACGAAATTGCTACAGAGGCAGAATTTTTCTCCTTTGGAACAAACGATTTAACTCAAATGGCCTTTGGTTTCTCTCGTGATGATGCCGGCAAATTCTTAGAAGATTATTATACTAAGAAGGTATTTGAATCCGATCCATTTGCTAAGTTAGACCAAGTTGGTGTTGGCAAATTAGTTAAGATGGCAGTTGAATTAGGCAAAAAAACAAGACCTGACATTAAATTAGGTATTTGTGGCGAGCATGGTGGCGACCCTTCATCTATTGAATTCTGTCATTTTGCAGGACTTCACTATGTTTCTTGTTCTCCATTTAGAGTGCCAATCGCTAGATTAGCGGCGGCTCAAGCAAGAATTAAAGAGATGAGAGGCATATAAGATTTGGGACAAAAGTAATTGTCAATTGACAATTATTTTGACTAATGACTAAAGGTGAATGACTAAAGGATGCCTTTTCCGTATGGTCATTGCGAACGAAGTGTGGCAATCTCATTTTAAATTCATAATTAAAGCCCTCAGAGAAATCTGAGGGCTTTTATTTGATCACAAAGGATACAAAGTCAAAATAATTAATTAGGAATTAGGAGTGAGGAATTTATTTAAGCCTCCTTTTTCAAAGGAGGTGTCGCCAAAGGCGACGGAGGATTTGCCATTTTCTTTATAAATTTATATAATAACAATTTGTGCTGTTAAGCCACTAAACGCAAAGCACCAAACTATTCTCAACCATTCTTTGAATTGTGAATTGATTAATTAGCCTTAATACAATTAGGATGTTTTTCATCATACCCAAAGGAAAAACGGCTTGGTCTATGCCCTGTAAATGAGCAGGTTTTAATATTCATAATTTTTTTACCTCGTTATAGTATATTTATGTTATAAAATCCTAACATATAAATATATTATAGAGCAATATATAATTAATTGCAAGAGGTGAAATGAAAATGAAAAATAATCCATTAAAAATTTCAAAAAAGGAAAGAGCAAAAGGTGATGACGGCTTTAAAACATTTTCTATAAGGGTAAAGGATGGCACAGTTGCTGATTTAGATGCTATGGCTATTAAAACCGACCGTTCAAGAAACGAGATAATAAATATTTTATTAGAATATGCAATACTAAATAGTGAAATTGAAATAAAAAAATAGGCTAAAGAATTGTCCGCTTTTTAGGTTGGTTTAAAACCAACCTTTTTTGTTTATTCTAATTCAAATGTCAAAATATGATGCAAAAAATACTAATTGAACAAAATAATAACAGTAAACTATAAGAAATTTTTATTACATTAATTGAATAGAATTATTTTTTTATGAAAAACTATTTTTGAGGTGAATTTTATGCCAAAAGATAGTCAAACAGGCAATAAAAAATCAAGAAAGAAAAAAGCAAAAGGGCAAACGCCAATAACCAAAGAAAATCAAAACCAAAATCATAACCAAAAAAAAGTGGCATTAGGTAAAAATACCGACAGATAAGGAGAATTATGCGTTGGGAACGGTTTGTATGATATGACATATAATGCAAAAAAAAGAATAAGTTTTAGCCACAGATGTTTATTTTATTTTTAATAAACATAGAAGAGAAAACCTCTCTGTGCTTTTGTGTCCTTTGTGGTTAAATTATCCCTCTTTTTCCCTTATTGATATAATTTAAAAAGTGTAGTAATATAATGAATATAGTTGAAAAACAACTTGGTTGTTTTTTCGCTCGCATTTTGCGAACATTTCAAAAATATTATATAATATTTTTGAAAACAACATTCATTGAAACGATGTAGTTTTCAAATACTTTAAAAAAACGAAAGTATTTGAAAAAGCTTGTTTTTAACAAGCTGAAAAATAGCTAAGCTATTTTTCTACTATAATCGTTATAATAGTAGTATGTTTTTTTGCAATGAGGAGTATTTATGGGAAAAAGATATGTAAAAGATAATAATATTATTAAAGGAATTATTTTAGCAAGCATTGCCTTTCTAATTCTTTTAGGGCTGTTTTTTTTAGGCTATAAAATATATAAATACATAAAATCCCCAAAACCACAATCCGAGACGGTTTCGCAAACAGTAATAAAAGAGCCGCCAACAATTAATCCTAATGAAATAATTGTAACTCCTCCCACACCAAATTATAGTAATGTTGTTACTGACGAGGTCGCAGGAGTTTGGATAGCTTCCGTTTTAAATATTGATTTTCCCTCAAAGCCTAATTTAGATGTGGCTACTTTAAAAAAAGAAATTGACGATATAATTATAACTGCAAAATCAAGTGGCTTAAATACTATTTTTTTCCAAGTGCGTCCAACTGCTGATGCACTTTACAAATCAAGTTTGTTTCCAACATCTCATTGGCTAACGGGAAAACAAGGACAACCTTTAATTGAAGGCTTTGACCCATTAGACTATGCAATAAAACAATCCCACAAGCAAAATATGAAACTCCACGCGTGGTTAAATCCTTTTAGGGTTACAAGCAGTGCCGAATTTACGCAGGAAATGTTAGCGGAAAATAGCCCTGCAAAGTTACATCCCGAATGGGTAATTAAGCACACTGATGGCAAGTTATATTTTAATCCGGGCATACCTCAGGTTAGAGAACTTGTTATAAACGGAGTTTTGGAAATAGTTAAAAATTACGATATAGACGGAATTCATTATGACGATTATTTTTATCCAAGTGAAAAATTTGATGATGATACAGCATACAAAAAATATGGAATAGACTTTAAAAATATTGGCGATTGGCGAAGAGAGAATGTTAATATTTTAATAAAAAATACCTATGAGGCAATTAAAAAAGAAAAAAGTGCGGTTTTGTTTGGAGTTAGCCCCTTTGGAATATGGGCAAACAAAGAAAATTTAACTGACGGTTCAAATACAAACGGTTTGCAAAGTTATTTTAGCCATTTTGCAGATTCCAAAAAATGGGTAAAGCAAGGATATATTGATTATATCTGCCCACAACTTTATTGGGGAATAAATCAAAAGGGGCAGGATTTTAATATCCTTTGTGATTGGTGGGCAAATGTTGTAAAAGGCACTAATGTTAAGTTATATGTTGGTCATGCTGTTTACAAAATATCAAATGATGATGAAAATTTTAAAAACCCAAATGAAATAACTAATCAAATAGCATATTCAAAACAAAAAGAAAACTATGGGGGCAGTGTATTTTATGGCTATTCAAACATAAAAAATAACTTTTTAGGAATTAAGGATAAGTTGTATTCCTATTATTTGTCTACTAAAAAACAAAATAAACTTTCGGTGTCTAATCCATCAAATGATACGATTTTATATTCTGATAAATGCTTTGCAATAGGTTCTTATAATTCTCTCTTTCCTTTAACAGTAAACGGAATAGAGATAACGGATAAAACAAACAGTGGCTATTTTTCTTTATATCTTGATTTGAAAATGGGGGCAAATAATTTTTTAATTGAAAATGGTCAGCAAAAATATTCTTTAAAACTAACAAGAAAAGTGCCCCAAAGCAAAACTTTATATATGAATAAATTTGAAATTTCGCAGTGTTACCCCGATGACAGCAGAATTACATTGTTAGAAGGAGAGCAATTGAGCATTAGTGCTACTGCTCCGGCAGGGGCTATAGTTTGGGCAGTAATTGATGGGCAAAAAATTGATTTAACCACAGGAAGTTTACCCCCAGCAAATAAAAAACTTTTATCAGCAGTTTATACAGGCAAATATATAATGCCAAATAAAGCAAATGGCAAAATTGTAAATATAGGAAAGCCAATTTTTTATGCTAAGGGTTTTTCAAAAACCGCACAAAAAGAGGCTAAAAGTGATATTTTAGTTATGTCGGCAGACTATAAAAGAGTAGCAACAGTTAATAAAGATAATGTATTTTTAAGACCATTTCACACAATAGACAATTTTAACGACAGTTATCCTGCGTTCAAAGGGCTTAGCGATTACATAACCGGAGAGCAATATATTTTTGATGAGAGAATGGACAAATATTCTGCCTTTGTTCGTTTATCATGCGGACTTTGGCTTGAAAAAGAATATGTTGATATTACAGAAGAAAAAACTCTTAACTTTTCAGAAATTTCAAAAGCACAACTTTTAAACACTAAAAAATATACAGTTTTAGAATTGACTACAAAAGAAAAAAGTCCTTGCTTTGTAATTGGATATAGCGATAGGGTGGAAATTGTAGTATTTAATGCTGGTTCCTTTACAAATTCAGTTGCAAATTTTATAGAAAATCCTTTGTTTTCAAACATTTCAAATCGGGCTGATGGGAACAAATTTATTTACACATTAACTCTAAAAAAAGCCGATATGTATTTAGGCTATAAGGTTAAATATGAGGATGGTAAAATTAATGTTTTGCTAAAAAATCCTTCAAGGTTTATAAGCAAAGAAAAGCCGTTGACAGGCATAAAAATAGCCCTTGATGCAGGGCATGGAACAACTCCCGGTGCTTATGGTCCGCTTGGAACTTTGGGGTTTTTAGAAAAGGATATAAATTTCTCAATTGTGCAAAGCATTAAAAAGTATTTAGAGGGCTATGGTGCAACAGTAGTGCTTTCAAGGGGGCAAGAGGGAGGCCGTGATGTTCGTGAAATTGTGCCTTTTTATAGTGAGCAGGAGGTTGATTTAGCCCTATCAATTCACAATAATTCCTTAAATTTAAACAAAAATCCTATTGACCAAATTGGTGCAGAAAGTTACTATGCCACCGCACAAACAAAAAAAGCCGCAGAAATAATTTTAGATAAATCGTGCCTTTATGCTAATCGTCCAAAAAGATTTACAGAAAAAGGCGACTACATAGTAAGCCGTTATCACCAATGCCCCGCTGTTTTATTGGAAGCCGGTTATATGAGCAATATTTATGAATATGAATGGCTGTCAAATGAGCAAAACAGGGACTTTTACGGGCATTGTATAGCAACTTCAATTATAGATTATTTCAAATGGCAAAACAGTTAAAATTATGCTAAGCATAATTTTAATGAAACAGTGAACAGCGAACAAATTTCGCAACCAAAATTTATAAGCTTTCGCTTTTGTTCTTGCTTCTCTCCTCTTGTTTGTTTGCTTTTTTAACGCAAATTTAAAGCGATTTTTTTAATAAAATTATATTGAAAAATCCCACCTTCAAAATTGAAAGTGAGATTTTTTATTTTTTAGAATGTTTAAAAATTATGAATTGTCATAGCCCCTATTATATTTTTATCTCTATTACTTCTTTGCCAAGACTTTTTGCATAATTTATTGAATGTAATGTTTCATCTATATTTCTGCCATCAAAAACAGAAATAACCAATTGAGAAAAATTTACCATTAAACGATTTCGCTTTAAAAAACACCCTTCATAATATTTTTCAGATGTTATGCCAACAACTTTACATTTATCAAGCATTTTTTGAAAGCAAATGTTGGTTATATTAAGTTTGCCCAAATGTGAGATAGCCGCTTCTAACGAGATATTCGGATATTCACCCATAAGTTCTACAACAATATCGGCAAACATTAAATCAATTACATCTTCAAAGCTTGAAATAAAATGTGTAAACCCATTCTTAATAGCCTTTATTATTTCTTTTCTCAATCTTTCTTTAATAAAGTATATTTTTTCTTCGCTTATTTCCCTTTGTCCAATAATACAACATGTTTTTTGCATAAATAAACCTCCATTCGTTATATATCGTAAATTATAACACATTTTTTGTATTTGGGATATATCCCACACAAAATAATTTTAATTAAATTATAATTATATTACGATATATCATAAAACGGAGGAAATAAAATGAATACAAAACAAGCTGTTGCCAAAAGAATTATACAATTGTGTAAAGAAAAGAATATAACCATTAATACACTTGGAAACATTGCAGGAATCAATCCATCCACTATTTACAGCATTCTCAATACAAAAAGCAAAAATCCAGGTATTATTACTATTAAAAAAATATGTGACGGATTAGAAATAAGTTTAATTGATTTTTTTAATATTGTTGATTTTAGAGAATTAGAACAGGAAATTAAATAATTGATAATTGAGAATTAATATGTTGCTTAAAATTTAAAGCGATTTTTTTAATAAAATTATATTGAAAAATCCCACCTTCAAAATTGAAAGTGGGATTTTTTGTTGTTTATGAGTTTAAAAATCGTGTATTGTTATAGCCTCAATGCAAATTAGTATTATATTTTTATCTCTATTACTTCTTTACCAAGACTTTTTACATAATTCATTGTATGTATTGTTTCATTTATATCTTTACCATCAAAAACAGAAATAACCATTTGAGAGAAATTTATTATTAAACCATTTCGCTCTAAAAAACACCCTTCATAATATTTTCTAGATGTTATATTAACAATTTTACATTTATCAAGCATTCTGCGATAGCAAATGTTAGTTATATTTAATCTTTCCAAATGTGAGATAGTCGCTTCTAAAGTGATATTTGGATATTTATCCATAAGTTCTATAACAATATCGGCAAACAATAAATCAACCACATCTTCAAAGTTTGAAATAAAATGTGTGAACCCATTTTTAATAGCTTTTATTATTTCTACTTTTAATTTTTCTTTAAGAAAGTAGATTTTTTCTTCGCCTATTTCACTCTGCCAGATAATACAACAAGTTTTCACCTTTAAACACCTCTATTAAATAATATTTAAATAATATCATAAAGGTTATAATAATGCAACCATAATTGGTTATATTATTAATTGTAACAAATGATAAAATTAATTACAAATATGAATACAAAAGAGGGTTTTTTATGTTTATTATTGAAAACGAGTTTAAAGGTGCAAACATTTCAAGAACAATTAGATTTACTGAAAAAATGTATGAAGAATTAAACAAAATTGCAAAAGAAAATGATATTTCTTTTAATCTATTAGTGCTACAATGTTGTAAATATGCTATTAATAATATGGAGAAAGATTAATAGAGAATATACTTAAATAAAGTCAAAGCATTGGATTTATTGAGTTATTATGGTATAATTAGGCAATTATATAAATAAATCTTTATGTTTATTAAATTTGTTTTAATTATTTTAGGTACCTATTTTTACTTTTATGTTTGATATAAATAATACAACTGGCGACACAAAGGTCGCCCATACAAACGGATTGGTAAATTTCAGCCTTGCAAAAAAAGCGGAACGCATTAATGCGTTCTCTACAATATTAATATATATGCTTTATATCTCTGTGCTATTTTAGTAGTTAGTAGTTAGTATAAAAATTCAAAGAAAATGGCTATAATCCTCAGTCAGCTTTGCTGACAGCTCCTTTATAAAAGGAGCCTTTAATTAAATTCACCATTCACCTTTAGTTCTTAGCCAAAAAATGTTCTTTGTGTCCTTTGTGGTTAAAAATTTTTATCTGCTCCGCAAATTTTTACACAAATCCCGCAAACAGCCCCTCTGCCAATACTTGCAAACTCTCTTTTCATATAATTACTACAAGCAGAATAATCAAGCAAAGCATTGTCGGGATTTTGCCCATCAAATTCAATGTTTTTAATAGCCAAAGCGGGACAGGCTTTTACGCATAAATCACAGCATACGCAAATTGATTTTGGCATTGTGCTATTTCCGTTTAACTCACAATTAGTAAAAATAGTTCCCAATCTAACCCTTGTTCCATATTTGTTGTGCAAAAACAAAGCACTTTTGCCAATAGTTCCAAGCCCTGAAAGACAAGCGATTTTTTTGTGCGAATATCGTCCTTTAAACTCGTTACCATTCTCATTTATGCTTTGTGAAGCCGCAACTGTAATATATTTATATCCGTTTTGCTCTAAATAAAGACCAGTTTTTAGCATTATATTATCAATTAACGCATTAACAGTTCGGTAATGATTAAAATAAGTATGCGTTGGCTTTTGTTCTATTTCATCAATAATTGCATCAGAAAGCTTTACAACAATGCTAATTGCATTTTTGAAACCTGCAAAATCGTCAACCTTTGCAAAGCCCACATCACTTGCACCAAGATTTAATATATATTTGTATAATTCTTCTTTAAATTTGTTCATATTGGTTTTCCCTCTTGAAATTATTAATTTTTTACTGTATTATTATAGCATAAAATTTTTGAAAAACAATAATCTAAGTGTGGGGGTAAAAGCAAAATGACCGAATTAGATGGATTAAAGGATAAAAACGATGTTAAAATATTAATACTTTTCTTATTAAAAAACATTAATTACCCTTTAACTATTACAAATATAAGCGATATTTTAATTAGATATGGGCAAGCAAACTATTTTGATATTGCAGAAGGCTTAGAGGAGTTAGTTATTAAAATGTTTGTTGAAAAAATTGAAAATGAGCATAAAGTTACACATTATCATCCAACTGGACAGGGGCTAAAATCAGTAGAGCAACTTTATAGTATGCTTCCATCTTCGGTTAGAGAAAAAACGATGCGTTCGGCTTTAAAAACCCTTGCAAGTATCAAAAGAGATAGCCAAATAATTAGCGATACGCAAAAAACTGATTATGGCTATTTGGTTAATTGCCAAATTAAAGATGAGCAATTTGATATTTTTAAGTTTTCTCTTTTCGTGCCAAATGAAATTCAAGCAAAAATTGTGCAAAAAAACTTTAAAGACAATCCGGAATACATTTATAAAGCATTAATTGAGATAATAACAAAGGAAGACGAAAATAATTGACAATTATTAAAGCCTCCTTTTTACAAAGGAGGTGTCGCCAAAGGCAACGGAGGATTAGACTATATATAGAATGAGAGGACGAAAAAATTAATGAAAAAAAACATAATATTTGCACTAAAATTAACTCCAAATTTTATTTTAGCAAGTATATTAACCTTTATGAGTTTGCCAATATCACTTGCAATAAAAAATAATTTGTCTGTTGTTTTTACTTCAATAATGCCAATAATTCTTTTGTATTTTTTAGTTTATAAGTCAGTTTGGTTAGAGGGGTTTAGAAGCCCAAACAGAATTAAATTAGGGCAAGAAATATATTTTAAATATAAAGGATTAGTTGTTGGGGTTTTTGTAATTGTGCCATCTCTAATATTTCTTTTGATTTATATTTTAACTAAAAGCTTAATTTTTGCCATTCCTTTTTACATTTTGAATTTTAATTTATTTCCATTAAACACAATTTTTCCAAACACTTATTATATACTTTACTTTATTATTATTTTATTTATTCCAATTATAAGTACAATTGCATATCATTTAGGCTTTAAACGAATTGAGCTTTTAAAAAATATTATGTATAAAAAAACAAAATAGAAAAAAACATACTTTTACCCCTTTGAAGCATAGAATTCAAAGGGACATTTTTTTTGCAAGAAATAAACAACACATTGGGTCGTTGTCGGCTTAAAATATCCGTTTGCATATATAAAATATGCGGCACGGCTATTTTTTCGCCTTACGCCTACCACTGTATTGCTTCTTTCTTCCAAAAATTTTTCTTAAGAAAGGAGTTAAATTAGTATGGTAATTAATATAAAAAAATTATATTTTCCTTTGCTAATAGTGTTTATTTCTGCTATAATAGCAATAAGTATTTTTACATATGCAAGAGAAAAAGCGGTCTTTTCCTCATCAAATTTGGATGAGTTTTGCATAGTTATTGATGCAGGACATGGCGGACAAGATGGTGGAGCAGTTAGTTCTGATGGAGTTTATGAAAAGAATCTTAATTTAGATATTGCTAAAAAGTTAAAAGAATTATTTTTGCTTAGTGGTTATAAGGTTATAATGACGAGGGAAGATGATGTTTCCACAGATGATACAAATAATTTTAATAAAAGAAAAGATATTATAAATAGGGTAAATATAATTAATGCACAAAAAAATGCTATTTTAATTAGTGTTCATATAAATAAATTCCCCCAAAGCAAATATTCAGGGGCACAAATGTTTTACTCAGCAAAAAGTCAACAAAGCAAGCAATTAGCGGAGACAATTCAAGATATTATAAAATCTTCTCTTCAGCAGAAAAATAATAGATTAGCAAAGCCAATTCCAAATTCTGTTTATTTATTTAACAAAGTAAATCTAACTGCCGTTTTGGCAGAGTGTGGATTTTTAAGCAACGCAGATGAACTTTCATTATTAAAAACAGATGAATATAAGCAAAAAATGGCTATTTGTTTGTATTTGGGAACAGTTAAATATTTATCATTATAGGGATGTGAAAACGAATGTCAAAAGTTAATAAAGTGCTGTTTGTTTGTCAAGAATGTGGCTATGAAAGTCCTAAATGGCTTGGCAAATGTCAAGGCTGTGATAGTTGGAATACCTTAGTTGAAGAAATCAGAAGCAAGGATAACTATCAAAACAATAGAAATATTTCAAGCATTCAAGCAACGGCTTATAGTTTGGAAACTATAGAATCAAATGAAGAAATGAGATTTACAACAAAAATCACTGAGTTTGATAGAGTTTTAGGTGGAGGAATAGTTAAAGGCTCTCTTGTTTTAGTGGGAGGAGACCCCGGCATTGGAAAGTCCACTATTCTTTTGCAGGTATGCAAAGAGCTTAGTAATTTAAACATATTATATGTTACAGGAGAGGAATCTCCTCGCCAAATAAAGTTAAGAGCCGAAAGGTTAGGAGTTGTTTCAAGCAAATTATTAATATTGGCAGAAACTGATGTATTTGCAATTTGCCAAATAGTTACCGATAAAAAACCCGATATAGTTATAATTGATTCAATTCAAACTATGTTTGTAGATAGTATTTCTTCCTCGCCGGGAAGTGTTGCACAGGTTAGAGAAAGCACAGCACAATATATGCGACTTGCAAAGGGGCAAGGTATTCCAATTTTTATTGTAGGGCATGTGAACAAAGAGGGTGCTATTGCTGGTCCTAAGGTAATGGAGCATATGGTGGATGCTGTTTTGTATTTTGAGGGCGAAAAACAGTTATCTTATAGAATATTACGAGCAGTTAAAAACAGATATGGCTCAACTAATGAAATTGGTGTTTTTGAAATGACTGATACAGGCTTAAAAGAGGTTGTAAACCCATCTTTAATGTTTTTAGAGGGAAGGCCACAAAATGTTTCCGGTACTTGCGTTGTTTGCGTTTTTGAAGGGTCAAGGCCACTTCTTGCCGAGGTTCAAACACTTGTTTCGCAAAGTCCGTTTTCTTCTCCTCGTAGAATGGCCGTTGGGATAGATTATAACCGAGTATGCCTTTTACTTGCAGTTTTAGAAAAACGATGTGGCTTATTCTTTTCTAATTTTGATGTTTATGTTAATGTAATTGGTGGGTTAAGATTGGATGACCCGTCTGCCGATTTAGGAGTTGCTGTATCGTTAGCTTCAAGTATAAAGGATTTCATAATTCCCGAGGATACATTTATTATTGGCGAGGTTGGTTTGGCAGGCGAGGTCAGAGCAGTTTCTTCAATTGATGCAAGAATTTCAGAGGCATATAGATTAGGCTTTAAAAAATGTATTATACCTTTTCAAAATAAGCCTGCATTTTCGCAAGATGATATGCAAATAATAAAGGTAAAAAGTGTTTACGAGGCAATAAATGAACTATGTTAAAATTTCCATAGTCTTTTTATAAAAAATATGTTATAATAAAGATAAAAAAAGAAGGGAAAGATGTTAAATGAGCAATAATGATTTTCAAAATGAAGTAGAAGCTGTTAAGGCCACGGTTATTAACAGTATGGGCAAGAATTTTAAGTTTCCCATCAAGTATATTGTTATTGGAATTGGAGTATTATTTGCATTAGTAATTGTTTTTTCTAATGTTTATATTTTAAATTCCAATGAGGAGGCTTTAATTACTGCTTTTGGCAAGTATGTTAGAACAGAAAATGAGCCGGGTTTAAAAATTAAAGTTCCTTTTATTGAGGAAAAAGCCATTGTGGATGTTGAAAACATTCGAAGAATGGAATTTGGTTACAAAACTCTTTCTAATGGTCAAACAGAAAATGTTGCTTTAGAATCAAGAATGTTAACCGGTGATGAAAATTTAATTATAGCCGATTGGGTAATACAGTTTAAAATAACTGATACATATAAATTCATTTTTAATGTAGATGACCCAAATGGGACTTTTCGAACTATTGCCGAAGCGGCATACAGAAGAATAGTTGCCTCTCATAGTTTAGATGATATTATTACAAATCAAAAAGATGCTATTCAAAATGAGATTAGGGAATTATTACAACAAATATGCAACAAATATGATTTTGGTATAACAATTACAGCAGTTCAACTTCAAGATGCAATGCCTCCAGACGAAGTTAAACCTGCTTTCTTAGCAGTAACCTCAGCTATTGAGGAGAAAAATTCTAAAATAAATGAAGCAAAAAAATACGAGAACGAAAAGCTTCCTGTTGCAAGAGGAAATGCAGAGCAAATTAAAAATGTTGCCGAAGGTTATAAACAAAAAAGAATAAATGATGCTACCGGTGAAGTTTCAAGATATATTGCAATTCAAAAAGAATATGCTTTGAACCCTTCCGTTACAAAAACAAGGCTTTATCTTGAAATGGTTAAGAGTGTTCTTCCTAATATTAATGAAATATTCATAATGAACGATAACGGCGATGTGCTAAAATTCTTGCCAATGGATGGAACTACTACCAACACCCAAACAACAAATTAGAAAGGAAGGTAAAAATAATGAAAAAATATATTATAATCGCATCAATATTTATAGGACTTATTATTGCTTTCAATCTTTGTACCTTTCAGGTAGCAGAGAATAAATCAGTAATAGTTCTTAGATTTGGTAAAATCGAATCTGTTTATGTTAAAAACAATGCAGACAAACTAAGAGAAGACCTTACAAAAGGGAAATTTGATAATGTTAAGGTGGTTCAAGGCACGGGGCTTTTCTTTAAACTACCCTTTATTGATAATGTTAAAGAATATAGCAATATGCTTTTAACATATGACACTTCACCAAGACAGGTAATTACATCAGACAAAAAGAAACTTATATTTGATAATAACGCACAGTGGACTATATCAAATCCTGTTTTCTTTGAGATTTCAATGGGAAGAATTGAAGCGGCTCAAACAAGACTTGATGACATTGTATACTCAAAGATGAATGAAAAAGTTGGTAAAATGGACTCACACGATTTAATTACCAATAAAATATTAGTTCAGACTATGCAAGATGATTTAACAATAGAGGTTTCAAAAAGTGTTGAAAATTTTGGTATTACAGTAAAAGATATAAGAGTTAAAAGGACAGATTATCCACAAGAAAACTATGAAAGCATTTACAGAAGAATGACAACAGAGCGAGAAAGAATGGCCGCACAATATATATCAGAGGGCGAAGAAGAAGCTCTAAAAATTCGTTCAAATACTGATAAGGAGGTTACAATTTTAACCTCAGAAGCCAGCAAATTAGCAGAAATATTAAAGGGCGAGGGCGATGGACAAGCGGCAAAAATATATAATGATGCTTATGGCAAGGATGCTAATTTCTTTGAATTTTACAATACTCTTGATGCCTATCGCACAACAATAGGAAAAAACACAAAATTAGTAATTCCAAGCAATAGCCCATTTGCAAAGTATTTATTAGGACAAAAGTAAAATTCAATTAACAATTAACAATTAACAATTAACAATTAACGATTGACAATTGAATTGTCATTGCATAGCCGACACCGCAGTGGCGTCCTGAGGCGTATCCCGCCGAAGGAGCCAGTGGCAATCTCATTTTTCAATTAGGAATTAGGAAAGAGGAGTGAGGAATTTTAATTATGGCTCCTTTTTCAAAGGAGCTGTCAGCAAAGCTGACTGAGGATTTTTACAAAGCCATATTCTTTAAAATAAGGGTAGGATTTTTACCCAAAAATTAAACATTAAATTAAAAAGACAGGTTATTTTTTAACCTGTCTTTTTTGTAATTTTTTTTGGGAACGGTTTTAACGTTCCGTTTTTGTGCCTGTAATTTAGGGGTAATGAATAACAATGAACAGCGAATAATTAAGGTTAAAACTGTCATTGCGAGTGAAACGAAGCAATCTCATTATACTACCACTTTCTTTTATTTTATGAGATTCTTCGCTTTGCTCAGAATGACAATTTTATTTTTCTGACCTCTGCCTTCTGACTTCTAATATGGGGGTATTGTATATCATTTTTTGTAGGGAACGGTTTTAACCGTTCCGTTTTTGTGCCTGTAATTTTGAGGTAATGAATAACAATGAACAGCGAATAATTAAGGTTAAAACTGTCATTGCGAGTGAAACGAAGCAATCTCATTATACTACCACTTTCTTTTATTTTATGAGATTCTTCGCTTTGCTCAGAATGACAATTTTATTTTTCTGACCTCTGACCACTGAGTCAGTTATCAGCTATCAGCTATCAGTTATCAGTCGTCAGTATACTGCCTTCTGACCTCTGATTTCTGACTTCTAATATGGGGGTACTGTATTACTAAGAAACCAAAACGCAATTGATGATTATATTAATAAGATGGAGAATAATCTACTTCTTTATTCCAAACTTTGTTCTTTTATGAAATCGATTTGCATATTGATAAAGAAAATTGTAGTGGCCGGTTAAAAACCAGCCCGCTTTTCATTTTGTATAATTATCAACAGCTTGCCTAATCGCTTTTATATGTTCAGGTGTAGTGCCACAGCAACCGCCTATGATATTGACACCAGCCAAAATTAGTTTTGGCACCATATTTGCCATCATTTCGGGGGTTTCGGGGAAAACATCTTTGCCATTTATATTTTGTGGCATACCTGCATTTGCCTGAACTAAAATCGGAGCATTTGTTACTATCCTAATTTCCTTAACTATATCGACCATTCTTTCAAAGCCATTGCCACAATTTGCACCCACAATGTCCGCCCCTGCTTCTAAAGTAGCCTTTACAGTTTCGGTAGGGGAAACGCCCATCATAGTTTTGTAATCACCTCTGATGGTTTTTTCAAAAGTAAAGGTGCAAATAATTTCTAAATCAGTATTCTCTTTTACTGCTTTTATAGCAAGACAAGCCTCGTCAATATCGCTCATTGTTTCAATGCAAGCGGCATCTGCTCCGCCCTTTTGCAAAGCAACTGCCTGCTCTTTAAACGCATTGTATAATTCATCTTCCGTAATCTCTTCGGTAATTAACATTTTGCCGGTAGGTCCCATTGAGGCGATAACCCAATTTTTTTGGGAGCAAGCTGACTTTGAAGCCAAAGCTGCCGCCTCGTTAATCTGCGAAACTCTGTTATTTAGTTTATAATGCTCTAATTTAAAACTATTAGCACCAAAACTATTTGCTTGCACCATATCTGCCCCTGCATTAATATAACTTTTTGCTATATCAACAATATCGTCAAATCTTTCAATACAGAAAAGTTCAGGACATTCGCCCACTTTTAAGCCCTTTTGGTGCAATAAAGTGCCCCACGCACCATCTGAAACTAAAATCTTGCCGCTCTTAACAACTTGGGAAATTTTATTTTTAGGCATTAAACTCAATCCTTTCATTTAGAAGTGGAAAGTGGAAAGTGGAAAGTTGTCATTGCGAGCAGAGCGTGGCAATCTCATTTTTAATTATTGTTTAATAAAATACTTATCGTTCTCCCATTTTTTGGGGTTGTTTTCTATGTATTCGTTTATTTCTTTGTAATCCTGTTCGTTTCTGATTATGTGGTCGTGGTATGATTTTTGCCATTGTAGGGAACGCATTGTATGCGTTCCGGTTATTATTGATTGCACTACATTGTTTTGAAACTGATGCTTTAAATTGCTGTATTATTTTTGAAATTTCCATTTTGGTTCGGTTTTCATTCGGAACGCATACAATGCGTTCCCTACAAAATTAAATTTTCAACTGCTTCAATAACCTTAGAAAGCATATCACTATATTTTGCTCTTTTTTCTTTTTCCTCGTTTATAACTTTTTCAGGTGCTTTTGAAACAAAGCCAACATTTGATAGTTTTTTATCTATTCTATCAATTTCTAAAATTAGGTTTTGCTTTTCTTTGTTTAATCGTTGCTTTTCCTTTTCAATGTCAACTAATTCGCCAAAAGGAATATAAATTTTAGCCCCTTCGCAAATTACCGTTACAGCATTAGAAATTGGGCAAGTTTTTACAATTTCAATATCAGACGCCCCTGCTAAACGATTAAAGAAATAAGCACCTTTAATAAAAGTATCCTCAAAATCAGTTTCAATATAAAGTCTTGCCTTTTTAGAGGGAGGAACATTCATTTGAGTTCTTTGGTTTCTAATAGCCTTAATGGCAGACATAATTTTTTCAATTTCCTGTTCTTCTTTTGGAAAATTAAGGGCTTTATCATATTCTACCCAATCACTAATCATAACCGAGTTGCCTTTATGGGGAAGTGTAAGCCAAATTTCCTCAGTAATAAATGGCATTATAGGGTGCAAAAGTTTCATTGTATTTGAAAGCACAAAGCAAAGGGTATTTTGAGCTTTTAAATTGCTCTCTTTATCGGTATTAGTTTCAAAAAGGCGAGGCTTAATAAATTCTATATACCAATCGCACAAATTATCCCAAATAAAATCGTAAAGTTTTGAAACAGCAACACCTATTTCAAATTTTTCTAAATTTTCTGTAACCTCTTTTGCAGTTGTATTAAATTTAGATAAAATCCATTTGTCTTCAATATTCAAATTCTTTGGCAAAACACACTCGTCTATGGTTAAATTCATTAGTGTAAAACGGGTTGCATTCCAAATTTTATTTGCAAAATTTCGTGAGGCTTCAACCCTCTCTGTGGAAAATCGCATATCATTTCCCGGAGAATTCCCTGTTGCCAATGTAAAGCGAAGAGCATCTGCTCCATATTGGTCTATTAGTTCAAGAGGGTCAATGCCATTTCCCGAAGACTTAGACATTTTTCTGCCCTCACTATCTCTAATCAAACCGTGAATAAAAACATATTTAAAAGGCTCCTTTTTCATATGCTCCATACCGGAAAATATCATTCTTGCAACCCAGAAAAAGATTATATCATAAGCAGTAACCAATACACTTGTGGGGTAAAAATATTTTAAGTCCTCTGTGCTATCAGGCCAGCCCAAAGTGGAAAAAGGCCATAAAGCCGAAGAAAACCAAGTGTCCAAAACATCCTCATCTTGCTTAATGTTTTTGCTATTACATTTTGGGCAAACTGTAATATCCTCTTTTGAAACAGTCATTTGCTCACAGTCATCACAATAAAAGGCAGGAATTCTGTGTCCCCACCAAAGTTGCCTTGAAATGCACCAATCGTGAACGATTTCCATCCAATTAAGATATATTTTTGAAAACCTTTCGGGTATAAATTTAATTGTGCCGTCATTAACAACTTGAGTAGCATTTTTAACAAGCGGTTGCATTTTTACAAACCATTGGGAAGAGGTTATAGGCTCAACAATATTATTGCAACGATAGCATTGCCCAACATTGTGTTTAACAGGTTCTATCTTAACAAGTAGATTAAGTGCAGTTAAATCCTTCACAATTTTCTTTCTTGCATCATAGCGAGAAAGCCCTTCATATTGCTTGCCGTTTGCATTTATTTTTGCATAATCGTCCATTATTAAAATCTCTTCAAGATTATGCCTTTTGCCAACTTCAAAATCGTTGGGGTCATGGCAAGGAGTAATTTTAACACAGCCTGTGCCAAATTCTGTGTCCACATAATCGTCTGCAATTATGGGAATTTCTCTGTTCATTAATGGTAAAATACAACTTTTGCCAATTAAATGAGTATATCTTTTATCATTAGGATTAACTGCAACAGCAGTATCCCCAAGCATAGTTTCGGGGCGAGTTGTGGCAACTACTAAAAATTCATCGCTATCCTTAATTGGATATTTAATATGCCAGAAATTGCCCTCTTTTTCGTTATGCTCAACTTCTGCATCGGATAAAGCGGTAGTGCAATTAGGGCACCAATTTATTATGCGATTACCTTTATAAATTAAGCCTTTTTCATATAAATTAACAAAAACTTCTTTAACAGCCTTAGAACAGCCCTCATCCATAGTAAAGCGTTCTCTTTCCCAGTCGCATGAGGAGCCTAACTTTTTAAGTTGGTCTGTAATTCTATTTCCATAATGGTTTTTCCATTCCCAAACCTTTTCCAAAAACTTTTCTCTGCCCAAATCATAGCGAGTTTTGCCCTCTTCTTTTCTAAGTGCCTCTTCAACTTTAATTTGAGTGGCAATTCCTGCATGGTCAGTTCCTGGAAGCCAAAGGGTGCAAAACCCCCTCATTCTTTTATATCTAATCAATATATCTTGTAATGTTTCATCTAACGCATGCCCCATATGAAGTTGACCTGTAACATTTGGCGGTGGTATGACTATTGTAAAAGGTTCCTTTTTATAGTCAATTTCTGCATGAAAATAATTGCCCGCAATCCATGAACTATAAATTCGGTCTTCAACTTCTTTTGGGTTATAAGTTTTTGCTAATTCTTTTTGCATTTAGAACAAATCCTTTCAATATTGGAGGTCAGAAGACAGAGGTCAGGAAATGTTACTTGTTAATTGTTACTTGTTACTTAATTATGTAATTTTATCATTTAAACAATTAGTAGTCAATAGCGAAATATTGAAAGGTTCTTTTTTTATACTATTGCATTTAATTTTTTTATACTATTGCATTTAATTTTTTTATACTATTGCATTTAATTTTTTATTATAGACAAATAACAAATTTTTTAGTATAATTAAAAATAAAAAAGGAAAAAACTATGAAGATAAAAGAATTTGTGTTTAAATACTTTTATAAATATAAAGAATTAATTACATATATTTTCTTTGGTGGATTAACTACACTTATAAATATAATAGCATATTATATACTTGGCATAATTTTAAATCTCCCAACTGTTTTTTCAGTTGTTGCGGCTTGGATTATTGCAGTATTTTTTGCTTATTTTACTAACAAAATATATGTCTTTAATAGTAGGTCTTTTAAATTAAATGTATTAGTAAAAGAAATGTCTTCTTTTCTTTTTTTTCGTTTAGCATCTTTGGGTGTTGATGTTTTAATTATGATAATTTTTGTTGACTATTTAAATTGTGATAAATTAATTACTAAGATTGCGGCTAATGTTGTTGTGGTGATTATGAATTATTTAGCAAGTAAATTATTTATTTTTAAAAAAAAATAAATAGCACTACATCTTTCCTCCAAACTTTGTGCCTTTGATGAAAGGAATGGGACTTATTATGAAAGAAAAACTTAATATTTTAGGAATTGAATATGATAATGTTTTTCAAAACGAAGCATTAGATATTGTTATATCTTTTTTAGATAGTGATAATTGTAAAACTGTTGTAACTCCAAATTCAGAAATTGCACAACTTTGTATTGAAAATAAAGAGGTAAAAACTGCTATTAATAGTGCTGATTTAATAATAGCTGATGGAATTGGAGTAATTTATGCTTCTAAAATATTAAAAAAACCTTTAAAGCAAAAGGTTGCAGGCATTGATATAGCATATTTACTTTTGCCAATTCTTGAAAAAGAGCAAAAAAGCCTTTTTCTTTTGGGAGGCAATGAGGGAATTGCAGAATTGGCAAAAAAAAACATAAAAGAAAAATATCCAAATATTAATATTTGTGGCACTCAAAATGGATATTTTGAAAATGAAAAAGAAGTAATTGATAAAATAAATGCCATTTCCCCAGATGTTATTTTTGTTTGTTTGGGTTTTCCAAAACAAGAAATTTTTATGAGCAAATATAAAAATATTATTAATGCAAAAGTTATGCTCGGCTTAGGAGGAACACTTGATATTATAGCAGGAAATAAAAAAAGAGCACCTGAATTTTTTATAAATTTAAAACTTGAATGGCTTTATAGATTAATAAAAGAGCCAAAAAGAATTGTTAGAATGTTAAAACTACCCAAATATTTATTTTTTGCAATCAAAATAAGATTTAGAAACGAGTGAAATAATATGCCTCCTAAGGTTACTCTAATGTCGCATACACCCGACCCATTAAAGATTATTGCTTGTGCTGCAAAGCTTTGTTATAGTGCATCCTCAATAGATGAAATAATGAATAATATAAATGATGAACGAGCTATTGGCTTGGTTGAAATGTTATCCCAAATAGGACACGAAAGCCCAATTGAACACATTAGCTTTACCTTTGGCATAGAAGGTATTTCAAGGGCAACCTTAGCGCAGATAACAAGGCACCGAATTGCTTCTTACAGTGTTCAAAGTCAAAGATATGTTGAAGAGGGCAATTTTCAATTTGTTATTCCTCCTGAAATAGAACAAATAGATAAAGCAAAGCAAGAATTTTTATTAGCTATGCAAGAGGCACAAAAGCACTATGAGAGCTTAACAAATTTGCTTTTTGAAAAGCACTATGAAGAATTAATAAAAAATGGTTCAGACAAAAAAACAGCAAAAACTGGGGCACATAAAAAAGCAATAGAGGATGCACGATTTGTTTTGCCAAATGCTTGTGATACAAAGCTAATTCTCACTATGAACGCAAGAAGCCTTCAAAACTTTTTTAGCCATAGGCTTTGTAATAGAGCACAATGGGAAATAAGAGGTTTAGCAGAACAAATGTTAAAATTGGTTAATAATATATCTCCAATTTTGTTTATAAATAGCCGTCCTCCTTGTGTTATGGGTAAATGCAGCGAGGGGAAGTTAAGTTGTGGCAAGATTTTGGAGGTAAGGGAAAAGTATAAAATTAATGCATAATAAAAGGAATAGAGGTAGCGAAAATGAAGGGCAAACTAATTGTAATAGACGGAGTGGATGCAAGCGGCAAGGAAACTCAAACAAAAAAACTATTTGAGTATTTACAAGGCAAAAATACAAATGTAACTAAAATTGAATTTCCAAATTATAATGAGGCTTCGTCTGCTTTGATAAAAATGTATTTAGCAGGTGAGTTCGGACTTGATGCAAATTCAGTAAACCCTTATGCCGCATCTTGCTTTTACGCTGTTGATAGATTTTCTTCATATAAAAAACATTGGCAAAGTCTTTATAATAATGGTCAAATTATTTTAGCTGATAGGTATGTAACTTCAAATGCAATTCACCAAGCAGTTAAATTTAATGATGAGGAAAAAGATAGCTATTTAGATTGGTTAGAGGATTTTGAATACAATAAATTAGCCTTGCCAAAACCTGATTTAGTTATATTTTTAGATATGCCACCAGCATTTGCAATTTCTCTTTTGTCAAATAGGTATAAAGGAGACCAAAGCAAAAAAGATATTCACGAAAGAGACAATAACTATTTGCAAAAATGTTATGGGACAGCAATTTATGCTTGTGAAAAATTAGGCTGGTGCAGAATTGAATGTGTAGAAAACGGCAAAATAAAAAGCATTGAACAAATACACAAGGAAATAATAAATGAAGTAGGGGCGACCCTGTATGGTCGCCCGTAAAAAACATACAAGAATTTCTAATCTCTAAAAATGAAAGGTTAAGTTTTATGTTAAACTTTAAGGATATAAAAGTAAAAGATTATGAAATAATAACAGAATATTTTAAAATTAGTCATTACAATTCCTGTGAATATTGCTTTGGAAATTTGTTTATGTGGAAGCATCGTTTTCAATCCCGTTATGCAATTGTTGATGAAATGCTTTTTATTAAGGGCTGTTTTGATAATAATTGTTATTATTTAATGCCAAGTGGTAATGTTGATTTAGAAAAAGCAATTCCAATACTTATTGAAGATGCAAAGAATTGTGGACACAAATTTATTATGCATTGTATTACAAAGGATATTAAAGAAAAAATTAAGCAAATCTTTCCCAATATATTTAAATGGTCAACAAGTAATACCCGCTATGACTATACTTATTTAAGAGAAGATTTAGCCGAATTAGTCGGTAAAAAGTTTCACGCTAAAAGAAATTTTGTTAATAGATTTTTAAGCGAATATAAAAATTATGATTTTGAGGAAATTACAAAAGAAAACATTTCCCAATGCTACGATTTAAGCAAACAATGGTTAGAGCATAACAAAGATGATATTACTATTTCAATGAATTGCGAACAAGATGCTATAAAAAAATGTCTTGATAACTTTTTTTTAATAAATATGAAGGGCACAATTTTAAAGGCTAATGGAAAAATTTGTGCTTTTACAGCAGGTGAGCAATTAAATTCAAATACTTTTGTAATTCATATTGAAAAGGCATCTTATGATATTGTAGGCTCTTTTGCAGTTATCAATCAAGAGTTCGCAAGGCAATGTCTGCAAAATTATACCTATATTAATCGTGAAGAGGATATGGGTATTGAAGGGCTTAGAAAAGCAAAAAAATCCTATAATCCTGTTTTTATGGTGGAGAAGTTTACAGCAACGAAAGAGGAATTAGGAATTAGGAGTTAGGTGTCATTGCGAGCAAAGCGTGGCAATCTCATTATTAGAAGGAAATAAACCTATGCCTTTAATTAGTGTAAATAATTTAAAAAAGGAATACAGTTTAAGGGTGCTTTTTGAAAATGTTTCCTTTGACATAGAGGAAAACGACAAAATAGGCTTAATTGGCAATAACGGAACAGGCAAAACAACACTTTTAAATTTAATTACAGGTCAAACCGAACCCGAGCAAGGGACTATTTCAAAAAGCAAACTATTGAATTTTAGTGTTGTTGAGCAGCATTTATGCTGTGATGAAAATAAAAGTGCTTATGACGAGGTGCTAACCGTTTTTGAACATTTGGAAAAACTTGAAGACGAAATTGAAGAAACAAACGATAAAATACATAATTCAAAAGGAAATATAGATGATTTAATTGAAAAACAGCATACACTTTATGAAAAATTTCAAAACGAGGGCGGTTTAGAATTTAAAAATCGCACTCGTTCAGCTCTTTTAGGCTTAGGCTTTTTAAAAAACGAACTTTATAGAAAAGTTTCAACAATGAGTGGCGGGCAAAAATCAAAATTAATGCTTAGCAAAATGCTTTTATCTTGTGCTAACCTTTTGCTGTTAGATGAGCCTACAAATCACCTTGATATTGCATCAGTTGAGTGGCTTGAAGGCTTTTTAAAAAGTTATAACGGTGCTATGATTATTATTTCGCATGACCGATATTTTTTAGACCAAATAACAAACAAAACCTTAGAAATAGAAAACGGGAAAATTACTTTTTATAAAGGAAATTACTCAGCACATCTTATAAAAAAAGAGCAGGACTTGTTGGCAAACGAGCGAAATTATCAAAACACAAAAAAAGAAATTGAACGAATTGAGGGAATAATTGAGCAGCAACATCGTTGGAATAGAGAAAGAAACATTAAAACCGCCGATAGCAAGCAAAAAATTGTTGATAAACTTGTAAAAACCTTAGAAAAACCGCCTGAAAAAGAGCAAAATATTAAGTTTAAATTTTCCGCTAAAAGTAATAGCGGAAATGAGGCTTTAAAAGCACAAGAATTAGCAATGGATTTTTCAAATAAGGTGTTATTTTATAACGCTAATTTATTTATTAAAAAAGGGGAGCGAGTTTTCTTATTAGGAGAAAACGGAAGCGGAAAAACAACCCTTTTTAAAATTTTAATTGGCGAATTAAAACCAACTTACGGCAATTTTAATTTTGGTGTTAATATTGAAACAGGCTACTATTCTCAAACAGGTGAAAATTTAAATTTAGATAATACAGTGCTTGACGAAATATGGGATAATTTTAAAAAGTTATCGGAAACCGCAATACGAAACGCATTAGCCTCTTTTTTATTCAAGGGGGATGATGTGTTTAAGCAAATCAGCACTCTAAGCGGGGGAGAAAGAGCGAGAATTTCTCTTTTAAAGTTAATGCTATCAAAGGCAAACTTTTTAATTTTGGACGAGCCGACAAACCATTTAGATATTAATTCAAGAGAGGTTTTAGAAGACGCATTGATGACTTATGAGGGAACACTTTTTATAATTTCGCATGACCGATATTTTATTAATAAAATTGCAAATAAAATATACCATTTATCTAATAACAAAATAAAAGAATATATAGGTAACTATGATTATTTTTTAGAAAAAAAAGAAAAACCAATTGAACAATTTAAAACTTTCGTCCCAAAAAATGAAGACTATCGCCAAAAAAAAGAAATGCAATCAAACAGTAAAAAGTTAAACACACAAATTTTAAAAACCGAAACACAAATAGAACAAACAGAAAAGGAAATACAGCAATTAGAAAATATTTTGAGTCTACCTGAAATATCCTCTAATTATGTAAAAGCAATTGAAATAACTGAGCAAATAGAAAAGAAAAAAGAGCAACTTGAGTTTTTATTGGACGAGTGGGAAGGTTTGTTAATTGACATATAACATTTAGGGTAAAAATTAATTAATAAGGAGAAACTTATTATGAAAAAGAAAAAATTATTAATAGTTTTTGGAGTATGTTTAATTATTTGGAGTTGTTTTTTTGTTACTGATTTCATTTGTGTAAAAAATATGAAGCAACCTATATTTTGCATTTCTATGGTTACTTATAAAGATGGAGGAAGTGCAGAATATTTTGGGCTTGGTTACAAAGTGATAAAATATTATGAAATGTCTACAAATATAGTAGATTTTAAAATTGGTAGTTATTTTATGAGGTTTCAAAAACCTTTTATTCAAGGTCAAGAACTAAAACTTGCAAGCATTGTTGTTAATCTGCCTATTAATGAGTATAGCCTTTCAATGTCAAGTGTTGTTGGCTTTCCAATTGAAATTGAATCCGACCAAACAACTGTTACTATATCAAGCGGTCAACTGTTATATTTTAATGATAATCCTGCACAAAACGGTCAATTTGGTCAGAGTGAAAATGGCAAATTAAGTTTTAGTGGTAAAAAAACAGTTTACTGGACTCCAAAAGATATGGAAAATGTAATAACAGATACTAATGTAAAAGTTTCTACAATTGAAATTTCAAATCCAAATGAAAAAATATCTGTAGAAATTTTTCAACAAGGCACAAAATATATAGGTAAAATTGTAAGGCCATAATTAATTTAATACAATATAGCAAGGAGCGACCAGTGGTCGCTCCTTAATACTGTTGCTTGTGCTGTTCATATAATGTATATTTTTAATTAGGCTTAATAATTATAACCTCTTTGCCAATAATTCTTGCATAACTTACCGTATATGCTGTTCCGCCTTTAGTCTCCCCGTCATATACTGCTAAAATTATATCTGCAGTATCAACTAAATAGCGGTTTCGTTTATGCATACAATCATTTGTATATTCATTGCTAATATATTTTATTTCATTAGCTCTTTTTAAAATATTTTTATACCTTTTCTTGTATTGGTCATTCCAATTATCAGCTTGCCCCTTACAGGGAATTACACAAACCAGTTCTATTTCAAAACCTTGCCTTTTTAAGTCAAGGACAATTTCTGCCGAAAAAATATCGCTTCCCAAAGCCATACCGCAAAGAAACCTTGTCCATCCTCTTTTAATTAACTTTAAAACCTCTTGTTCCAATAATAACTTTAACTTAAAACAATCCGGATGTTCTTCATCATACCCAAAGGAAAAACGATTTGGTCTATGCCCCGTAAACGAGCAAGTTTTGATATTCATAATAATTTTACCTCCAATATTAACTGTGTTTTTCAAATACATATTGTATATCTATAATTATAACTCAAATTACTAATTATTACAAGTTATTTTTATATAATTATAGATACAAACTATATATGGAGGAATGTGAAATGAAAAACTTGTTTAAAATACGAATGGAAAAGAAGATGAGCCAAGTGAATTTATCTACTAAGTTGGGAGTTTCGCAAGAAACAATTAGTGCTTATGAGAGCGGTCGTTCTTACCCAAGTGTTGAAATGCTTTTAAAATTATGCAATACTTTCAATGTGTCATCAGATTTTCTTCTTGATAAAACTGATGTCAGAATGCCTGTCAATAAGCTAATTATTGAGAATTTGAATAATAATGAATTAGAAATATTATCAATCTACAGAGAACTTACAGTTTCAAAAAAAGAACGAGCTTTGGGCATTTTAATTGGTCTTAAAGATTAATTTTCCCGACTTTGACACTTGTTTTGAAAACGAGCCCTGAAACCCGCATAACTTCGTTAAAAAACTGAAAAAAACGAAAAAGGTGGTATAACTTTGGCAGAGTTGATTTAATCAAAAATGATAAAATGTTCATCAATATGGTAAAAAAGCTTTGCGAAATTACAGAAATAGGCATACCAGCAGAAAAATCAAACAAAGAAGCTCTCATAGATTGTAGCGAAGCCCAAATTTTTAATTACGGCTATATGGCTTACTTAAATTTATGGGAACAACTCGGCATAAGCAATTGTCTAAACGCAATTCAAAGCGAAAGCAAAACAGAATATTCTTTAAACAACACAGCTTTTTTAATGGCAATGCAACACCTTTTATCTCCAAAAAGCAAGCTATCAACCTATGAACATCAAGAAAATTATTATGGTTTGGAAGAGGTTGATTTGCATCATTTGTATCGTTGCTTAGATAAAATAGGCTCTG
>CAZFQD010000013.1:0-28493 GCA_964520885.1 uncultured Oscillospiraceae bacterium
AGCGAAAATTAGGTGCTGTCAGCTGTTTTTAAAGTAAAATTTTTGACAGTACCCTTAAGTAGAGGGGGTGCAGTTTATGAATAAAACAAAAATTCAAAAGAAAATTTTCAAAAAAATATTTGGATTTCTTATTTGCACAAGTTTAGTTTTAACAATGTCTAATTTTACTTTTGCAGATGAACAACAAGCTAATCCTTTGCAGGTGCAGACTATTCAAGGAATTGAAAATGTTGCAGAAAACGACAGATACATTCTAAAAATTAACAGTAACGATGCTTGGATTTGTATTGTTGATAAAGTTTCTGGAGCAAGTTTTTATAGCTCTCCTGTTGATGCGTTAAATGACACTGTAGCTCAAGGCATAAATAAAATGATCCTACCCTCAATGATTAACATTGAGTATTACAGTGTAAAAAAAGAAATATCTTTGTTTACACCTTGTTATTCAGGAAGTGTAAAAAGAAATAATTTTTATATTCAGAAAATCAATAATGGTGTAAAAATTGTTTTTAACTTCCTTTCAAGTAAAATAAAAATTCCAGTTGATTTAACACTTGAAAAGGATTATTTGTCCTTTAAGATTGATACTGCAAAAATAGAAGAAGACACCGAAAATAAGCTTTTAAAGATTGATGTAATGCCATTTTTTGGAGCTGTTTTAGGAAAACAAAAAGGCTTTATATTTTTACCAGATGGGTCGGGAGCTATAACATATCTTGATAAACAAAGAAGCAAGCCAAAGGTTTACAATAATACTTATTCTCAAGATATGTATGGTGATGATTTTAGCTTGTTAGCAAGCAAGAATATTGGAAGCAACTACCAAGCTAACTTGCCTGTTATGGGGATATCAACTGAATTAGGTGGCTTTGTTGGGATTATGACAAAAGGAGAGGCTCAAGGTCGTTTAACTGCCGATATTGCCGGAACAAAAACCAATTATAATAATGCTTATTTTAGCTTTAAGGTCAGAAGTCAAGATGAATATATTCTTAATGAAAAAGAATGGAATCCTCGTCGTATTCCACTTTTTCAAAAGCAGGAGATGATAAAGCGCGAATATGAAATTAGGTATTATTCTCTTGATAAAAATGAAAATTCATATATTGGTATGGCAAACAAATATAGAAATTATTTAATAAATGAAAAAGGCTTAAAAAAGAATGATAACAAAGAAAACCAAGCAGTGGAGTTTAGCTTTATAGGTGGTTTCTTTAAACAAAAATCTTTCTTAGGATTTTTATTTGATACATATATTCCTCTTTCTTCGTTTAAGGATATTCAAAAAATATCCGAGGAGAGTAAATTTGTTTCAGTAATAAGCATAACCAATTGGAGCAAAGATGGAACTAAAGGGCTTACATTATCAAATTTATCTCCCGCTTCGCAAATTGGAGGGGAAAAACAGCTAAAAGAGTTAGCAAAGACAATTAAGGAAAATGGTTCGTCAATCTATTTAGATACAAATATTTTATCTTTATCTACTGAATCTGGTTTCTTAAATAGATTTTTTAGTTCCTCCAAGAGATTAAGTGGATATGAAGCAATAAAATATACTTATAGCATTAACACATACGAAAAGTATGAAAAAAATTATCCTATGTATTATTTGTTGTTACCAAATTTAGTTGAAAAGACTGCAAAGAGCAGAATAAATAATATTAACAAATTTGGCGTAAGCGGTTCTGGATTAGGAGATGCAGCTAATGAACTTTACACAAACTTTGAAAAAATCGTCCAAGATAAAGAATCTTTAGCTCAAATAGTATCAAATTCTATGGATAATACAAGGGCTGGAACAGGTGGGTTGTATACAATTTCACCAAACCAATATGCAATGGTTCATTCGGATTTTATTAGTCAAACGCCCTCATCTTGTAATTATTTTAACTTTGAAGACGAGGCGATACCATTTTACCAAATTGTTATAAGTGGATATATTCCTTTTTCGGTTGAAAATTCTAATGCTTTTGGTTCTCCGGAGGATAGAATGCTAAGGGCTGTTGAAACAGGTGGAATGCTTTCCTTTTCAATGATTACACAAAATGCTGATAAACTAATGATATCAAATTACAGCCAATATATGAGCTACAATTACGATAATTTTAAAGATTATGCTTTGAAAAAATCAGATGAAATTTTACAAGTTAGAAAAGCAATAAATGGTTTTCCAATTAAAACACACACCAAGATTTCTGAAAATGTTTATAAAACTGTATTTGAAAATGGCGTTTCAGTAATTGTAAATTATAATAATGAAGATTACAAAGATGTTGATTTTACTGTTTCAAAAAAAGGCTACAAATTATTTAAGTAAGGGGGAAATAGACAAAAATGAAAATATTTAAGATGACAAATACTAAAAGAGAAGCCATTTCAGGATTATTGTTTATTTCTCCTTGGATTATTGGATTTTTATTCTTGTTTTTAGGTCCATTAATAAGCTCCTTTATTTATTCCTTTAATAAGGTTACCATTAATAATGGTATTAAAATGGAGTTTAAAGGATTAGCATTTATTACGAAAGCTTTTACTGAGGATGCGGCTTTTCCTCAAAACCTCGCAAAATCATTATCTGCCTTACCAGTAGATGTAATTTATATTGTAATTTTTAGTTTATTTATAGCTTTAATACTTAATCAAAAGTTTCGTGGAAGACTGCTAATGAGAGCAATATTTTTCTTGCCGGTAATTATTACCTCTGGAGTAGTTATTGGTATTATTAAAGGAGATGTTGTTTCTCAAATGTTTTTAACTGGATCAAAATCCGGAGGAGTTGGAACAAATCCTGCAGCCATTTTTGATTTATCTTGGAAAGCGGGAATTCAAATATTATTGTATTTGGCTGGGTTACAGTCAATTCCAAGACAACTGTATGAGGTTGCAAGTATTGAGGGTGCAACTGGTTGGGAAAGTTTTTGGAAAATAACATTTCCTATGATATCTTCTATTACTCTTTTAAATGTAGTCTATACAATTATTGATTCTTTTACAGATTACACTAATCCAGTTATGAAAAAAATTATAGATGCCGCAAGAGTACTTGATTTTTCATATAGCTCGGCACAGGCGTGGATTTACTTTTTGATAATAGGAGTTGTTTTAGTAGTTGCATATGCTATAGTTAATAGGTTTGTATTTTATGAGAATTAGAAAAGGGGTGAATGGTATGGCTGAATATAGAGAAGCAAAAAAGGTTTCGTTGTTTAGAATTTTAAAACGAGAAAAATCTATTCGTAGAGTGCTATTAATATCCTGGGCATCTAATAAAATATGGATAGTGGTTAGAACTTTTCTTTTGATTGGTTTCTCGTTTGTTCTTTTATACCCTTTGCTTTATATTATCACTGTTTCTATTAGGGAATCAGCCGATTTAATGGACCCTTTAGCTTTTTGGGTTCCTAGACATATAACAGCAACTAACATTGTGGATTCTTTTAATGCAATGAAGTATCCACAAGCTTTTATGAACACTATTATTTTAGATGTTGTTAGTACATTATTACAGCTTTTTTCTTGTGCATTAGTGGGCTATGGATTTGCTCGCTTTAGATTTCCTTTAAAAAACTTAGTTTTTGGACTTGTAATTTTCACAATTATTGTTCCGCCACAGCTAATTATAATTCCCCAATATATAAATTTCAGATATTTTGATATTTTTGGATTAGGTAGTGTTTTAGGGTTATTCTTTGGCAAGTCTGTTACTCTTAATTTATTAGATACGGTATTTACTTTTTATGTTCCTGCTTTTTTTGGCTTTGGTATTCGTTCTGGATTATTTATATTTATATTTAGACAGTTTTTCAGAGGAATGTCAAAGGAATTACAAGAATCTGCATATATAGATGGATGTGGGCAGTTCAAGACATTTGTTCGTATAATGGCACCAAATGCAATTCCTGCATTTATAACTGTTTTTTTGTTTTCTTTAATATGGTATTGGAATGATTACTATTATGCCGCTATGTTTTTTGATAGAATTAAAACTGTTTCTCTTGCATTAGAGAGTTTGAAACAAGAATTTTTAATAATGGCAAAGTTTAAAAATGATTTTCTTGACCCATATGTGCTTGTTACAAGATTGCAAGCAGGGTGCTTGTTAACTATTGCACCAATATTTTTACTCTATTTGTTTTTGCAAAAATTCTTTGTTGAAAGTATAGAAAGAACAGGTATAGTTGGATAAGAAAAGCATTTACTGGAAGGAAGATATCTATGGCAAAAAAATGATTTAACTAAAAACATAAACAGATGCTTTATGATTGCGAAAGGAAAATAAAAAAATATGGAAAAATTTTCACCTTTAATTTACTCTATGAATTTCAATTGGAAATTTCATAGAGGAGACATTGCGAAACCCTACAGAAATGTAGACCATTTATATTTTTATGACCAAACAAAAGCAGGCTTTGACAATGGAGCACCAAATATTGAGTGGGATGATAGTGCGTGGGAGGATGTAAATTTACCTCACGATGCAGTATTGGCAGTTACACCTATTAGTAGTGAAAGCGCATCTCACGGTTTTAGAAAAAGAGATATTTATTGGTATAGAAAAAAGTTTTCTTTACCTTCTGAATATGAGGGAAAGAGAGTATTTCTTGATTTTGATGGAGTAACATCAAAATGTGAGGTTTACTTTAATGGCTCATTGCTATATAACGGTTCAACTAGCTATACCTGTTTTAGCGTTGACTTAACTGATAGGTTTTGGTGTGATGGTAGAGAAAACGTTTTAGCTATATGTATTAACGCATCATCAACTTGGGAGGGCTGGTGGCTTGAAGGTGCTGGAATTTATCGCAATGTAAAGCTTATTGTTAAAAATCCAGTTGGTTTTGAAGAATGGGGAACATTTTCGTGTCCTGAAAAGATTACTGATGAAAAATGGCAAACAAAAATTTCATCTTCTGTAAAAAATATTTCCTATGATAAAAGCAGTATTATCTTAGAACATAAAATCATTGCACCTAATGGCAATTTTATTGGCGAAAATATAAGTGAATACAACTGTGAGGCAAACGGTATTACTAATACAAATTGCGTATTAGAAGTTAATAATCCAACTCTTTGGGACATAAATAATCCTACACTTTATACACTTGAAAGTATAATAAAATCTAATAATACAATAATTGATAAACAAGAGATAAAATTTGGTTATAGAACCATAACAATTTGTGCTGATACTGGTTTTTATTTAAATGGCAAAAACATTAAATTGAAAGGCACCTGTAACCACGAAGACCATGCTTGCACAGGTGCGGCTATTCCTGTATCAATTTATGAATATCGCATTAAGCTGTTACTTGAAATGGGTTCAAATGCTTATAGATGTGCACATGGTATGCCAGCAAGAGAGCTTTTAGACACCTGCGACCGTTTAGGTATGCTTGTTATGCTTGAAAATAGAAATTTTGAATCCTCACCTGAGGTTATTAGTCAAGCTGAGTGTATGGTTAAAAGGGATAGAAATCACCCATCAGTAGTTATGTATTCAATTTGTAATGAGGAATGGAAAACACAAGGTAAGCCAGAGGGACGAAAGATAGCACAAAGGCTTAAACAAGCTATATTAAAACTTGATACATCTCGTCCAATAACAGGTGCTATTAACGATGGTATTGACAATGACTTCCTTTGTGAAGAGGGTATTAGTGATGCATTAGACATAACGGGACTAAATTATTCAAATCATTTGATTGATGATTTTAGGAAGAAGCACCCAGATAGACCTATGGTGGGTTCAGAAAACAATTGTAATATGACTACTCGTGGTGTTTATGAAACCAATGAAAGCGTAGGTCATTATGCGTGCTATGACAATGAGCCAGCGTTTTTTGGATTTACCAATAGAGATGCTTGGAAGGCTTTTAATACAAGACCGTTTATGATGGGTTACTTTACATGGACAGGCTTTGATTATCATGGTGAGCCAATGCCAGTAAAATGGCCAGTTATTAATGGAACTTATGGCTCTATGGATTTATGCGGTTTCCCTAAGGACGGTTATTATCTACATAAAGCATTTTGGGGAAATGAAACAGTTTTACATATTGTTCCTTCACATTGGAATTTTAGTGGTAGTGAAGGCAAAATCATAAAAGTTATGACATTTTCTAATTGTGATGAAACAGAAATATTCTTAAACGGCAAATCACTTGGTCGCAAAACATCTCCTTTATATGAGCAAGCTGAGTGGCAGGTAGTCTATGAAAGTGGCGAGCTAAAAGCAATAGGTTTTATTAATGGAGTTGAATGTGCAAGTGATAGTATTAAAACAGCACAAAAACCAAACAAACTAATAGCGGAATTACCAATGGGACAAAATTTAATTGGAGACGGGCAGTACGCAGTTCCAATTAATATTTCTTCAGTTGATAAAGATGGTATTTTAATTTCTTATGATGAAAGAACAATTAACTTTTCTATTGAAGGAGATGCTTATATCATTGGTGTTGCTAATGGTAACCCATCTAATCATGAACCTGAAAAAGGCACATCAAGATGTAGACTTTTTAGTGGTAAATGTCAAATAATAATTGGTTCGAAGTTCTGCTCTGTGGACGGTAAAGCAAAGCTGAATATTTTTGCTAATGATATGCCTAAAATAGAAATAGAATTTTCAGTAAAGGCAGATGTTATTACAAGAAATATATAATTTAATAGAAATAACTTGAGAGGGTTGAATTTTTGGAAAATTTAGAAGTGCAGTTTTTAGAGCCTACTAATAAAAATAAAATTACTAAAATTATGGTTGACCAAATTGGTTATATTACAAATGAAAAAGCAAAATACGCTTTTACTGATGGGGGACTTTCAGGTTGTTTTGAAATCATAGATTTTTTAACTAAAAGTGTTATTTATGAAGGAAAGCTAAAACGTTTAGGTAATGATTTACAGAATTTTAATATTGCTGATTTTTCTTCTGTAATAATTAAAGGGAAATATTATGTTGAAGCTGATGGAGTACAATCTTTACCTTTTGATATAGGAGATAATATTTATTCTAATGCTGCATATATGGCAATGAGATATTTTACATATCAAAGAGAGGGGGAAACAAATTTAAATATTGAAGGTCATCCTACCTTTTTAGATGATGGGAAACGCTTTGATAATGGCGAGCATATTGATGTTGTTGGAGGTTGGAATGATGCTTGCGATTATAGAAAATGGACATATTGCTTAGGCTTTGCACTTAATATTCTACCCTTAGCAGAGGAAATAGGGAATTACAATACCGATATTTTAGATTATAATTCAATTGGCAAAAATGGAGTTCCGGATTATATTGATGAAGCAAAATGGGGAGCAGAATATTTTCTAAAAATGCAAGACACTTTAACAGGTATGATTTATCCATTTTGTGGAGCTGATGGAGAAAATTATTTAAATAACTATTTTTCGGATTGTATTATTGGAAGTGCTGATGATAGAACAGTTGAAGTTGTTAGAGACAATAACAATAATAATATTCAAAAGAAACTATTTGTTCAGTATGAATGTGCATCAGGGCTTGCTGCACTTAGTACAAGAATATTTAAATATGATAGAGAGTATTCATTAAAGCTAAAAAAAGCGGCAGAACGAGTATGGGATTATGCAGAGAAACAAGAAATAATTGAACCAATTTATGCATCAACTGAAATTTGCTTTAAAGCTCTTTGCACAGTAAATATGTATAAGATGCTACAAAAGTATGAAGCAAGTGATGTTGAACTTCAAAAGTATAAAGAAGAGGCAATATTATCAATTAAAACAATGCTGAAATCTCAGCAAAATAACACTAATAATGAGCAAAGTGTTGCTTCTGGTTGGTTTTGGGGCAGTATAAATAGTCGGGATACTTTTCCAACTTTTAATGCTTATACAGGAGGAATACAGCTTCTTTCCCTTTCGGAGGTTTATAGAGTTTTTGGAGAAGAAGCAGAGGAAAAAAATATTTGGAGAGAAGCTGCAATAAAATATGTTGAAAATTATGTAAAAGTTTTTGCAGAAAATAACCCTTTTGGATTTATCCCTTTAGAGATTAACAAAGAAAAGAGTTTAACAAAAAGGCAACTTGAAAAATCCACAGTTTATTACAACTATTTCTTAAATGAGAATGGTGAGTGGGTTGTAGGTAATAATGGTAGTCAATTGGGGAATGCAGCCGCTTTATTAAGTTGTGTTGATTCAGGAATACTAAATTTAAGAAATGACCTTAAAGAATACTCAATAAAGCAGGCTTTGAGAGCAGTTCATTTAATTCATGGTGCAAATCCACAAGGCGATACTTATATAAGAGGTATTGGAACACAATCCCCATATTTTAAATGGGGACGTGGCAAGATACATATACCGGGTGCATTAGTTGCAGGTTGTTTAGGCGCGGATAATGATGACGAACCTGTTTTTATTGATAATTCTTTTAAATCATCAGAATATTGGACACCATATAATTCATTCTATGTTTTAACTCTTGCTTTCCTTGATAAATTAAATATTTCAAGAAATTTAAATGACTGTATTGATACACCAAGTATTCTAAATGTCTTTGCAAGTGAAGATGGTTTATTAGTGGACTTTACTTGTATTAATAAAGCATCTACTTATACATTTTATTGTAAAGATGTTGAAAATGATAAGGTTGTAGAAGGATACTGCCACATTTCTCCTGCTCGTATATATGGGCTTGAAAAGGGCAAAACCTATAATGTGCAAATGAAAGCAAATGGTATTATGGGATGTAGTAATATGAGTAATACTAAAAAAATATTTATTGACGGTCAATATACTTACTTTGATAATTTTGTTAATTTAGAAAAAACGCATTCTACTTATAATATTGAGGACATTTTAAATATTATTACCGTAACTAATGACGAAACTTATCTAATTTACTATTCTATTTCGGACTTTACATCATTTTCAGTTGAGATTGATAAAATGCCACTGGGTGCTTATGTAAAAGCATTTGCTATTTCAGGAGCCAATGGTAAAAGTGTTGATTTAGGAGAACTAAGCAGAAAATCAAATAATGATAAGCATTTATTTAGTTTAGATGAAATTAAAATAGAAGCAAAATATTTAAAAATAGCAATTATTAATGGTTGTGGTTCCATAGTAAAGAATGTTCGTATAAGAGCAGAAAATCCGCCAAATTATGATTGGATAAAAAAACCTAATATTGCTCCGACTGCAACTCTTTCTTGTTCATCAACCGAAAATGATAATTATTTAAAAATTAACGACGGCTTGCCCGGTTCAGATAATGATTATATTTGGGGGAGTTGGCTAAATTTAGAGCCGATAGTATTAAATTTTAAATTCTCTAAATATGAAACCATCTCTCATTTGGATATTTATCATACTAATCATTCTCCTTTGAGTGAATTCTCGTTCCAAGCATTAATTGATGGAAAATGGGAAGATGTTATTTTACCAGTAGTTGGAAATTATGCCTACCTAAGTCAATATAATTTTAATCCTATAAATTCAAATGAATTTAGATTGCTATTACAAAGAGGACAATTAAGTAATGAAAGACATATAACTTTAAATGAAGTATATTTGCGTTAAACTTGACGACGGTCAATTTTAAATATTATTAATTTTAGGAGGAATATTAATGAAAATTTTTAAAAAATGGGTTTTGTTATTAGTGGTAGGTTTAATAATTTTAATGGGGGTTAGTTGCGGACAAGAAATTAATACTACTGGTAATATGTCCAACACATCCACTAAAAATGATTACAGCATTCTTCAAGCAAAGCCACTTAAAAACAAGGAAATTACAATTGTATCACATTATTCGCTTTGGGGCGAAAAAGACGATGGAACTTTTGTTGGGTACAAAGCAATATTTAATTCTCAATATGGTGGAATTGTAAATGAAGTTTTATGCTCTTATAATGATTATATGACTAGGGTTGCAAGTATGGTTTTAGCAGACCAAGCTCCTGACGGTGTTGTTCGCACTGATGTTGATTCTATTCCTTTTATGACTTTTGTTACAAAGGGACTATGTCAGCCATTTGATGATTATATTGATTTAAATGAACCAATATATTCAAGACTTAAAGTAGATATTGAGTATTCAAAGTGGTTGGGGAAAACATATTTTTTAGTTCATAATAATGATTGCACGAGTATGACTTATTATAATAAGAAGTTATTTGAGGACGCGGGGCTTGAAGAACCATACTCTCTTTTTAAAAAGGGAGAATGGACTTGGGATTCAATGCTAAGTGCAGCAAAACAATTAACAGTTATTAATTCTGCCACAAATGAAGCAGATGTTTCTGGAATTTATATTGAAGGGCCTGAAATATTAGTTGCAACAACCGGTAAAACAATAGGAACAATTACAAATGGAAACGATGTTAAAATGGACCTTACAGTACCTGGAATTTCAAAAGCAATGCAATTTTTGTTTGACCTAAATGCTATTCATAAAGTAAAATATTCTCAGCCGTCAGGTTGGGCAATAGCTTTGCAAAAGAATAAACTTGCAATGGCAATTGCTGGTATATATCATAGAGGCGATGCAGAAATAAAGGAAATGATTAAAGCGGGAGAAATTTATTTTGCTCCACTACCAAAAGACCCAAATGCAGATAAGTCATATTCTCAAAAAGCAGAAATAGGCTGGATTTTATGTCAAGGGGCTAAAAATCCTGAAGGCTTGGTAGCATTTAATAAAAGTATGATTTATGCAAATTATTATGATGTTGAGGAAAAAGCAGCAAAAGATGCCACAAGAATGAAAAATCTTGGTGTTGGTATGGATTTCATTAACTTAGAATATGAAATGATGTATCAACCGAATGGCATTTCTGATTTTGGAAAAGGATTTTCACAAGAAGAATTATGGAAATTTTTAGACCAAACAGAACCATGGTCAACTTATGTAGCAAAAGTAACAAATCCAGTTGAAGTTAAAAAGAATGAAGCAATTGTTCCTCCACAAGGGTAATTTGCAATATTTTGTTTTTAATAGGGGACAACTTGTTTGTCCCCAACAAGTTTAAATTATAATAGTATAAGATATAAAAAAATGGAGTGAATAAATTGAAGAAAATTAATTTATGTGGTGAATGGAATGTTAAAGAATTTGAACATTCTAATAGTTTGCTAAACAGTAGTGCACTTGACATTAATGAATATAAAATAAAGGCAACGGTTCCTGGTGATATTCATAATGATTTAAAATTAGCGGGGATAATTGAAGAGCCATATTATTCAGATAATATGCAAAAATGCAAGTGGGTTACGGAAAAGGATTGGTGCTTTATTAAGTCCTTTGACGCAAGTGCGGATGCAATTGGAAAGTATAATTACATTAACCTTTTTGGGGTAGATACCTTTGCTGATGTGTATCTTAATGGTATAGAAATTGGCAAGACCGAAAATATGTTTTTAAAATACAGTTTTTTAGTAAATGGAATTATTAAAGAGGGTAAAAATACCTTAGCCATAAATGTAAAGTCAATCAAGGCTATGATGGAGCAGTTTCCAGAGGAAGATTTCTTTGCTTGTTTTAATATTAAAAGAATATTTATAAGAAAAACTCAGTGCCATTTTTCGTGGGATTGGGCACCTGAATTTCCCGCAACAGGTATTTGGAACGATGTTACCTTTGAGAGTCATAAGTCTACTTACTTTGATAGCGTAGCTGTTAGAGCGAGCATTGACGGAGTTGTTACAGTTCATTTAAATTTAGAAGGGTATACATATTATGAAAATGAGTATACTCCAAGATATGCAACCATTGAAATAGATGACGGCGAAAAGTTTATTAATATTAAGAAAGAAATAACTGAGGTTACAAGTTTTGCAGTTATTAATATAGAAAATCCTAAGCTTTGGTGGCCAATAGATTTAGGAGAGCCGTTTTTATATAATTATAAAGTAACTCTTTATGAAAATAATGAAATTTCTGATGAAGTTAAGGGTAGATTTGGTATTAGAGAAGTAGAGCTTGAAGAAAAGCCTAAGAAAAACGAGGAGGGCTTAACCTATCAAGTAAAGATTAATGGAGTAAGCACATTCTTAAAGGGTGCAAATTGGGTACCACTTGACCTTTTGACAGGAACAATAGAGGACGAAAAATACCATAAATCAATTGATTTAGCCATAAATGCTAACTTTAACACCTTAAGAGTTTGGGGGGGTGGTATGTATGAAAAGGATATTTTCTTTGATATTTGTGATGAAAAGGGAATTATAGTATGGCAGGATTTAGCTTTTTCTTGTGCCGATATTCCTGATGATTATCCAGGCTTTAATGATATGATTGTCCCAGAAATAGAATATCAGGTTAAAAGGCTAAGAAATCATGCAAGCCTTGTAATTTGGTGTGGAGGAAATGAAAAAACAGGTAGCTTTGGGCTTTTAAAAAGTAGAGGAGATAGAGCTATTTATTATTTAGCTCGTGGCATTATTGGTCATCTTGACCCTACACGTCCATATTTCCCTGCAAGTCCATGGGGGTATACAAAATTTGGTAATTCTCATACTTCGGGAGATAGCCATAGCAATAGCTATCAAGAAGCTATGAAGGGTGATGTTACCAAATTCCGTGAAATATTAAAGGAGTTTACTACGTCCATGGCATCAGAAATTGCTATTCAGGGTTGTGCACCTTATAATTCGTTAAAAAAATATATTCCTGAGGATAAATTATGGCCTGTAAGTAATATTTGGAAGTTGCATTTTGCAAGAAATCCTTATGATGGTACCAATACAACCTATGTGGAACAACAATTGGCTACTGCTGCTACTTTATTTGGCGAATTTTCTGATATTTATGATTTTGTTAAAAAATCAATGACTGTTCATAGCGAGCTATTAAAGGCAGATATTGAATATCATCGTTCAAGAAAAGGCAATTGCTCTGGTGCAATGATGTGGATGTATTCGGATATTTGGCCTTGTGGAACATGGGCTATTGTTGATTACTATCTTGAAGCAAAGGCATCCTATTATAGTTCTAAAAATAGCTTTACTCCTATTTGTCCAATAATAACCCAAAGATCCGATGCAGTTACCGCTTTTGTTGTAAATGACACTATGGAGAATATTATTGCAGACGTTGAGGTAGGCTCAGCAACAGTTGATGGTAAAATTGTTGACAAGAAAACCTTTAAAATGGTAAACATTAATGGCGTTACCTCAAATGAAATATTTAAATTTAAGGATATTAATAGTGAGGCAGATTATTTATTTATTCATTTGATTTATAATGACAAGGTAATTAAAAATACATTTTTCCATAAGCTATGGAAGGATATTAATTGGTGTGAGCCTAAACTTAATGTTGTTATAGAGTCTTCTGATAATAAAATTCCTAATAGCTATGAAATAAAAATAAAAACAGAAAAATATGCAAGAATGGTTAGAATTAGTGTTCCAATGCAAGAAAAAGCTATTTTTTCTGATAATTATTTTGATTTAGAGGCTAATGAGGAGAAAATAATTAATATTATTTCAGAAGTTGAGTTGCTAAGAAAGGACATAAAAATTGAGCACTGGCTTGATAAGTGGATGTAATAGTATTTTTTGATGTGTTTAAATTAAAAAATAAAATAAGGATTTATATGAAAGAATTTATTTAGGAAATTTAAAGTATTTAAACCCGTGTAAGGATTTTATTAAGTTTGTGCCTTGTATGAAACGAAAGGGAGGTTAATAAAAATGAAGAATAAATTAAAAGTGAATGCGATAATTAGCATTACACTTGTTTTATTTTTGATATTTGCTTTATTCCCAATATCTTCCAATGTACTTGCTTTGACTATAAAAATTAGTGTTGACCAAATAGGTTATTATCCTAATGACCCTGCTAAGGTAGCATATATATTTGGAACGACAGCGACGACATTTTTGTTAAAGGATACTAATAATGCGACAGTATATAGCGGAAATCTTTCTACTCGTTCAGATTATAATGCGGTTAGAATTGCAGATTTTTCATCTTTTATAACTCCTGGCTCTTATTATATTAATTGTGATGGTGCTAATTCCTTAACATTTATAATAGGGGATAACCTTTATGATGAGTCATTTGGTAAAGCACTCAGATATTTTACTTATCAACGAGAAGGGGACACGACTTTAAATATTGAAGGAACTCCAACATTTATAGATGATGGTAAACGCTCCGATAATGGGCAATATATTGATGTTGTTGGTGGATGGAACGATGCTTGTGATTATAGACGTTGGACTGTAGCTCTCGGCTATGGACTTATGTCTCTTCCAACAGCATATGATAGACTTGACCCAGATATTGACATATTAAACTATAATTCTATAGGCAAAAATTCAGTATCCGATTTGCTTGATGAAGCAAAATGGGGTGCAACATATTTTACTAAAATGATTGATACCACAACAGGAATGCTATATCCTTACTGTGGAGATGATACTTATAATTATTTAACCGATGGTATTTTGGGGACAGCAGATGATAGGCAAGTATTAGTAACAAGAGACCCAACTGACTTTCAGCAAAAATTATTTATTTCTTATGAAGCATGTGCTGGACTTTCTTTGATTGCAAAGAATTACTATACAATTGATAATACTTATGCTAATACCTTAAAAGACAAAGCATTAGCCCTTTGGGGATATATTAATTCAGTTGAAGGACCAAGCGATATTGTTAATACAAATACGCAATTATCCTTTAAAATATTTGGTTCAATTAATATGTATAAAATGGCTATGACCTTTGGGCTATCACAGGCTCAAAAGGATGAGTATAAGGCAAGGGCGATTTCAGCTGCAACTGAGCTTTTAGCTTTGCAAGAAACAGTAGGGGCAACTAATGGGTCAATAACTATGAGAGGTTTCTTCTATAAAAAAACTGGTTTTGGTAAAACTGACGCAGATTGGAATTGTTATTCAGGTGCATCAGAAATTTTAGCATTATCATATCTTTATGAGCTGTTTCCAACCTATGGGAGTGCTTCAAGTTGGAAAACAGCAGTTAAAATGTATATAAATGATTTTGCAAAGGTATTTGCAGATATAAATCCTTATGGATACATCCCAGTTGATGTTGTAACTACACCACAAACTTATATGACAAGACAATACGGAACAAGCAATTTTAGATACCGATATTTTGCTGATTCAACTGAAACTACTCCATTTAATTGGTATATTGGCAATATGGGGGGACAGTTATCTAATGCAGCAGCATTATTATATACTGCGGATTCAAGCATAATGAATGGGGAAACAGTAACGATTGATAATGCTAAAAAAATGGCAAGCAGACTTCTTCATATTACTCATGGGGCTAACCCGGAAAATAAATCCTTCATTAGAGATGTGGGACAAATTCAATGTGGATTATATTCATTTAGTGGAGCAGGTTGCCCAAGACCTAATTTAAATATCCCGGGTGCTGTTATTGCAGGTAATGTTGGAGATGCAAATGATAACCCAACTATGACAGATGACTATCAATCTTTAGAGCATTAGACTCCTTATAACAGCTTTTATCTTTTGGCAATTGCTAATTATAAAAAGATTGGCTTTAATAATGGGACATCAAATGATACTGTTGCTTTAACTCAAAACAACCCTACTGTAAGTGGAAATGATTTAACAGTTAATTTTGTTACAAAGCCAAATGCGTCATATTATATTATTAAGTATGGAGCAAGTAGTGGCAATTATCCTTTTACAACTTATTCTCAAAGAAGTCCAATAACAATTAAGAATTTGGCAATGGGCAACTATTATGTTTCAGTTTCAGCAGTATGTGCAGGTGTGGAAACACCTTTAAGCAATGAAAAATTAGCAAATATAGCTTCTGCTAATATTATTTCTGATGACTTAACGGATTTTTCAAAAATATACTCAAGAACTCCAAATCTAATTTTTGATGTTTCAAACAATTTAAATTTTGGAGGAGACACTTCAAGATTAACAAAAAATACAACGGGTGTTCAAAGTATAATATATAATACCACAAGTAGTATGACATCCTTTGAAGCGGACACATATTTTTGGACAAATGAGCCTATTGACAATTGTAATTTTTATACTTCTATTGATAATGTAACATATTCTCAGTTATTGCCTAACATTACTAATTTGGGTGGAAACTGGACAAAAATTTTATATAGCTCGTCCTCACTTCCAGTGGGAACAAAATTTCTTAAAATAGAACTTAGAAATACCACTGGCAATAGCTGGAACCCTCAAATTAGCAAGGTTACAATTGAAGGAGTGCAAATTTCTGAAAGAGATATAAATTTTGATAATTATATTATATCTGCGAATAAAGAAATATCAAACATTCAACCGGGAAGCACAGTAAATGAATGCTTAGCAAATTTGCAACCCTCTATTTCAACTGATGTAACTTTTAAAAATTATTCTGGTGATGTTATTATAGGTTCAAGTAAATTGGGAACTGGGTCAACTATTGATGTTGCAATAGACGGTGTAACTACAAAATATACAGTGATTATTTATGGAGATTTAAATGGAGATTCTAACATAAATGTTATTGATTTGCTTAAAATTAAGTGGCATCTATTGAAAATTAAAGAACTGAGTGGAGCATTTTTTAAGGCAGGGACTATTGAATTAAATGATGTTTCAATTACTGGCTTAGTTTTAATAAAAAAACATATTTTAGGAATTAGTTTATTAAACCAAAACTTCTAAAATCAATAAATTTTTCTATATCAATTGAAAAAATCCTAAAATTAGAAATGTTAAATAACCCAAACGAAAGAGAGTTGATTTCTCTTGACAAGACAACCGGATATTATAATTTTTCTATCAGACCAACAACGTGCCGATACTATGGGTTGCTATGGGCAAAAATTAAATGTTACACCAAACCTTGATAAATTAGCAAAAGAGGGAACTTTATTTGAAAATGCTTTTTCTTGCCAACCAGTTTGTGGGCCAGCAAGGTCTTGCATTCAAACAGGTTTATACGCAACTGAAACGGGCTGTTTTAAGAACAATATAGCTTTGCCACAAGACGTTCCAACCATAGCAAAAGAGCTTATAAAAAAAGGTTACCAAACCGCTTATGTTGGTAAGTGGCATTTGGCATCAACTGAACAAGATGATAGTTATTGGTATTCGGCAATTCCAAAGAATAAACGAGGAGGTTATGAGTATTGGATGGCAACAGATGTATTAGAATATACATCTGATGGTTATGCAGGCGGCTATGTGTTTGATAAGGATATGAATAAGGTTGAATTTACTGGTTATAGAGTTGATAAAATTAGTGAATTCGCATTAGATTATCTAAAAAAACACAGAAAAGATAATAAGCCATATTTGCTTTTTGTTTCTTGGATAGAGCCACACCAACAAAATAATTTAGATATTTGTCAAGGTCCTGACTATTCAAAAAAAACATTTAAGGATTTTACTGCTCCTTTGGATTTGGAAAAGGGTGTTGGTAATTGGGAAGAAAATTACCCTGATTATTTGGGAGCTTGTCATAGTATAGATGCAAATATAGGTAAAATAGTTGATTATTTAAAAGAAGAAGACAAACTCAATAACACTATAATTTTATATACAAGTGATCATGCTTGTCATTTTAAGACAAGAAATTGGGAGTATAAGAGAACCTGCCATGAGTCAAGTATTAAAATCCCTCTTATCGCTTATGGAAAGGGGTTTATGGGAGGAAATAAAAGTAAACAGCTTTGTAGCTTGCTTGATATTGCTCCAACAGTATTAAAAGTAGCAGGAGTTGATATTTTAAGCTCTATGCGAGGCTATATTTTGATGGATATGATTGGAAACGAAGATAAGAGAGAAGAACTTTTTGTTCAAATGAGTGAAACTCAAGTTGGTAGAGCAATTAGAACAAAAAAATGGAAATACTCAGTTGTTGCACCTGATGTTAATGGGAATATTTTTTCATATTGCGATAATTATACCGAAAACCATCTTTATGATTTGGAAAATGACCCATATGAGATGAATAATTTAGTTTCAAATGAAAATTATTACGAAATAAGAAAAGAGCTAAGAGAAAAGCTAATGGAATATATCTTAAAGATAGAAGGGAAACAAACAAAAATTTTGTTTGGGTAAATTAGTATGAATTCAAAAGAACGAATGATAATGGCAATGCTTAATAAGCAACCAGATCGTATTCCAGTTGCACCAGATATGTCTAATATGATTCCTTGTAGACTTACAGGTAAGCCTTATTGGGATATTTATCTTTATAATGACCCTCCTCTTTGGAAAGCCTATATTGAAGCTGTAAAGTATTTTGGTTTTGATGGTTGGTTGCCAGCTTTTGAAGAAATGGAAATTATAGATGACAATACTTTTATTGTGTGTGAAAATGATGAAATGATTATCACTCGTAAAAGGGAAATTATTAATGGTGAAGAGATTTGGAGTAAAATGGTTGTTGTCTATCCACGTTCTAATCCTGCTACAATGGTTGATGCGACAAAAGTTCATATGGGTGAAAAGCCTGAATGGTTTAAGCCTTTTGAACGAAAACCTGTTCAACAAACAAACTTTGAAAAATTAGAAGAAGCTAAGCTGTATATGGGTGAAAATGGAGTGGTAGGCTTTCCTATTTGGATTCCTTATATAGGTGATACTGAGCAAGTTTATAGATATTACGATGAATATGATGATGTTAAAAGTGAAGCACTTCAAAGGGAATTTCACGTGGAGCAAGAAACGAGAAATGCACTTGCTGCTAATCCGGATTTCATATTTATTGGCTATTCTGGGGGGCTTACTTTTCAGACACCTGATATGTTTAGAGATATTGCCTTGCCTTCTGTGCAAAAAATAACAAAGCTCACAAGTGAAGCGGGCATCCCTTGTCAAATGCATTGTTGCGGTCGTGCAAGAGAAATGGTGCAAATGATGGCAACTGAAACGGATATGACAAGTTTTAATCCTTTGGAAATTTTGCCAATGGGTGATTGCGATTTAGCAGAAGTAAAGGCATCACTCGGAGATAAAATAGGACTAATGGGGAATATACACACATCAAATGTTATGCTATTCGGGAGTGTGGAGCTTGTTAGACTTGAATGTCTTAAAGCTATAAGAGATGCCGGTATGAATGGTGGATTTATATTATCAACAGGTGACCAATGCGGTAGGGACACACCAAATGAAAATATATTTGAAATGATTAGAGTTGCAAAGGAATTTGGAGTTTATCCTCTTGATATGAAGAAAATTGAAGATGAAATAAACAGAATTGAGCAGAAAATTATGTGATTACACATTGTGCTTGATATTAATAATTATTTGTGGAAAAATGGTGAATTATGAACAGGAGAGAATTAACTTTTCAAGTTATAAAAAGACAATTAGAGTGATATGTGCCTTTTCGTCTATTATCTGTTTCTTGCATAGAAGAGTTTGAAAATATTGAAGCAATGCTTAGTGTAACAAGAGAATTTAATAAAATGTTTTAGCAAAAAATTATATAAGAGGTGCAAAATGGAATTTATTTTATCATCAATTTTTACAGATGGAATGGTTTTACAGCGTGAAAGGCCAGTTAGAATTTTTGGAAATGCAAATGACGGCGAAACAATTACTGTGCAAATAGAGAATGAAAAACGTTCTTCAAAAGCTAAAAATGGTTATTGGGAAGTAGAATTTCCACCATTATCAGTTAGCAAAAACTATGAAATTTTTGCTTCAAATGGGAGCACTGAATACAAAATCAGTGATATTTTATGTGGTGAGGTTTTTTTAGCGGGTGGACAGTCAAATATGGAAATGCACTTTTGTAATGTTAATAATAGTGAAGAGGTTTTAAACGGGATAGAATTAGATAATGTAAGGCTATTTACTGTTGGGAAAAAGCCTTTTGATTTAAATGGGGTAGCTAATGAGTTAATAATGTCAAGCTATGAATATCAAGGACCGTGGCAAAAATGTAACGAAGAAAATGTTAAGTTTTTTTCGGCAGTTGGGTATTATTTTGCAAGAACACTTAGAAAATCAATTGATGTTCCCATTGGGATTATTAGCTGTAATTGGGGTGGAACAAGCATTTCAAATTGGATTTCAGAAGAAGAATTGGAAGGCATACCTTTTTATGGTGATAAGCTAAATGAATATAGAGAAATAATAAAAAATCAAAATAAAGAAGAATACGATCAACAGTTTTTAAAGTATATACAAGATATGAAAACCTTATTATCAAAAATTGACGAAAATGGGAACATTCCAGAGGGAGAGGGATGGCCAATTTCACCTATGGGAGAAAAAAGCTATGTAAGACCATCAGGATTATATAATACAATGCTAAAAGGAGTTTTGCGTTTTCCATTTAGAGGTTTTTTATGGTATCAAGGGGAGAGCGATGCTTGTTATGGTAATGCTGGTGAATATAAAAAGGCACTTGAAACCTTAATTTCAATGCTTCGTAAAACAAATGAAAACCCAAATATGCTCCTTGCTAATGTTCAGCTTCCACCATTCGGTTGTGATGCAAAAGTTATAGAATGGTCAGTTATTCGCGAAGCTCAACTTGAAATATCCAAAGAGGATAAAAATTCTATTATGGTTACAACTGGTGATTGTGGCGATATAGATATTCACCCTAAGAAAAAAGAACCCATTGGAACAAGGCTTGCATTAGGGATTTTGAGCCATCTTTTTTGTGGTAAAGATGAATATAGTGGACCGATTATTAAGAATGCAACCTTGAAAAATAATGAAATAGAATTAACCTTTTCACACTGCGATAGTGGATTAAAGGTCATAGGTGATTTAGGACTTTTTGAAGTTGGAAACGAGAATAATGAATTTTTTGAAGCCAAGGCACAAGTTTTAAATAATAAAGTAATATTAAAATGTAATGAAGTAAATAAACCACAATTTGTTCGCTATGGGTGGGATATTTATTATCAAATTGGTCTTTATAATAATGAGAATTTGCCAGCTTCACCATTTTTAATATCTATTTAGTTAGGAGTTGTTTGTTTTGAATAAGAAAGATATATTAAAAAATACCTTTTTTCACGGAACAGCATATTATCCAGAGCTGTTAACAAGAGAACAAATTATGAGTGATATTACTCATATGAAGGCTTTGGGCATAAATGTAATAAGAATTGGAGAGTTTGCTTGGTCAAAAATGGAGCCAGAGGAAGGTTTAATTAACCTTGACTTTTTTGAGGAGATAATTAATCTTTTTTATAAAAATGGGATATATACAATTTTAGGAACTCCTACTGTTACTCCTCCCATTTGGATGAGCTTTGGGCATTCCGAAAGAATGAATGTTAATCTATTAGGTGTGCGAATGAACCACGGTGCAAGAGACCATTTTTGCATAAATAACGATTATTATAGAGAAAAAAGTGCGGTAATTTCAGAGGCATTAGCAAAAAGATTTGGGGAAAACGAGGGTGTATTAGCGTGGCAATTGCATAATGAAATGGGTTGGCTATCTGGAGAATGTATTTGTGATAGCTGTGCAAAGAAGTGGCAAGATTGGCTAAAAAAAAGATATTTGACAGTGGAGGCATTTAATAAGGCGTGGGTTAATGATATTTGGAGCACTACATATAATTCATTTTCCGATGTTATGCCACCTTTAACCACACCACAGCATCATAGCACTTCAATGCAAACAATGTATCGTATTTTTACATATAAGAGCAAGGCGGATTTCATAAGTGAGCAAGCGAAAATAGTTAGAAAATATTCAAATGCTCCTATTACTACTAATACTAATAGAGTTATGAATAACGACCAAGAGCTATTAAACAAAGAGCTTGATTTTTCGTCAATAGACGAGTATTCAACTCAAAAGGATTATGCTGAATTTGTTTTTCATATTGATTTGTTTAGAAATATAAAGAAGGATATGCCATTTTGGATTCTTGAAACAGCGGCAGGCTCAATAGGTGTTGAAAATTATATTGTTTCATCTCACAGTAGAGAATATCCAGTAGCAGAGGCAGTTGCCAGCTTTGCGGGTGGTTGTGGAGGATTTTGCTATTGGCATTTTAGGCAACATTCAGGAGGAAATGAGCAGAATGTTTCTGCTATAATTAGTGCCTTTCAAAAACCTACACTTTATTACGAAACAGTTTTAAATGTGGGAAAAGCAATTAAGGAGATAGAAAAGCAATTAAAGGGTAGTAAAACCATAAAAGGTGAAGTTGCCTTAGTATACTCGGATAGAGCAAGAGCTTTTTGTAAGACAGAGAATTTTGGTCAATTTGATTATCATTCAGAAATAAGGGGCTTCCATTTAAGATGTGTGGGACAATGCTTTAATACAGATATTGTCCTTGAAGGACAAAATTTAGATGGATATAAACTTTTAATTACTCCTTATATGCAATATTTAGATGATAATATGCTAAAAAAAGCACATAAATTTGTTGAAAATGGGGGAATATGGATAGTAGGACCTCTAACAGGGATTAGAACAGGGGACCATACTTTACATACTGATATGGCGTTAGGTAAATTGCAAAAAATTGTAGATGTAGATATAAGGTATTTTAATACAATGAAAGAAAGTGGCAGTGAATGTGAGTTTGAAGGATTAACCTCTTTAATATCAAAGCATACAGTTCTTGCAGATAATGATGAATCCGGTGCAATAGGCTTTATTAGGGGAGGCTTAGCAGATGGCTGTTCTTTCATATTTGAGAAAAATATTGGTAAGGGGAAAATAGTTCTTCTTGGCGGTATGCCGGACGGTGATGATGGCGAAAAAATATTACATAGAATTTTAAACAAGTATGCTAATATTGCAGGTGTTGAAAGGGCATATACAGCTAATAGCGATGTTAGAGTATTTTTTAGAGAAAAAGATAACGGTAATAGGCTTTATGTTGTTGTTAATTTTAGTCAAGAAAATAGAGAAATAACATTCTTTAAAAAAGTTAAGAATATTATAACAAAAGAGAGTATTAGTAATACAGAAGAAATAGAGCCTTGCGGTTTTAGAATTTATGAGGAGGAAAATATATGAGTAAACCCAATTTTCTAATTTTTATGTCAGACCAGCAAAGGTCTGACACTGTTCCTCCTTATAAAAGAGCTTTCACTCCAAATCTTGACAGATTTTATGAAAAGGCTGTTTCTTTTACTAATGCCCATTGCCCTTCTCCACATTGTTGCCCATCTCGTGCTTCTTTTTATTCTGGCTTATATCCTTCTGAGCATGGTGTTTGGAATAATGTTAATGTTCCTAATGCTTTATCAAAGGGCTTAAATGACGGCATTAGACTATGGTCACAGGATTTAAAGGATAATGGCTATAATATGTTTTTCTCTGGAAAATGGCATGTTAGCAACGAGGAAGGACCTTCTAATTATGGGTTTGACGAGGAATATCCAAAAATAAATTATAAAGAATTAGGTTCTAAATCTGAATGGCGATATTATGAAACAGATGAGTATGAAAATCTTTTAAATCCCATCGGTAGAGAGCTAAATGGAAAGAGATATGCGGGGCAATTACTCCGAGATGGTTATCCGGGCTGTTTGCTTTATGGAATAAATGAAAATCCATTTGGGGATGAAGATGTCATTGATAACTCAATTTCAATGCTTAATAAGGCTATTTCGCAAGACGAGCCATTTTGCTTATTTACAGGAACATTAGGTCCTCACGACCCTTATCTTGTTCCTCAAAGATTTATTAAAATGTATGAAAATTATGAAATAGAATTGCCACAGTCATTTAATGATGAAATGAAGGATAAGCCAGCATTATATCGTAGAACAAGGGATAGATTTAAGCAATTGAGTGATGAAGAATATAAGGAGGCTATGAGATATTATTTAGCTTTTTGCACCTATGAAGATTATCTATTTGGCAGATTGTTTGACGAACTGTGCAAAAATGATAAATTAAAGGATACTATTGTAATATATCTTTCTGACCACGGAGATTATGTGGGAGAGCATGGGCTTTTCACAAAGGGATTACCGTGCTTTGAAAGTGTTTACAAAATTCCTTTGTTAATCGGAGGCTATAATATTTCTGGCGGTAGGATATGTGATGAGTTTGTAAATACAACAGATATTGCTCCAACTATCTTAGAATTAACGAATATTAAAACAGATGTAAAACATTCAGGAAAGAGCATTTTACCTTTAATTAAAAATGAATGTAGTGAAATTCATAGTGCAGTTTACACTCAAACAAATGGGAATGAGCTTTACGGCATTCAAAGGTCGGTTAGAACAAAAAAATACAAGCTTGTTTATAATGGATTTGATTATGATGAGTTATATGATTTGGAAAATGATAAAAACGAAATGTGCAATTTATCACAAATTGAAGAATATAGGGAGATAAGAAAAGAGCTATACAAAATGCTTTGGCAATTTGCAAAGGAACATAATGACAAAATAATAAATCCTTATATAATGGTATCCTTGGCGGAATTTGGACCAGGAATAATAGATGATAAATTTATTTAACATAAAAAAAAGATAAGAGCATATTTTTAAATCTTTAAAATATGCCCTTTTTTTTGGTTCTATTTAATTTTTACTTTAAATGCTTCTAACATAGATATAATGTTTTCTGGAGGAACATCACTTGAAACTGCGTGAGTAGGTGACGCAATATATCCTCCGTCTTTACTTAAAATCTCCATTATTCGCAAAGTTTCGCTTTTAACTTTTTCAGGTGTTGCATATGGTAAAAGCTGTTGAGTAGAAATTCCGCCCCAAAAGGTTAAATGATTGCCGTAATTTTTCTTAACATTTTCTATATTATATATCTCTGTTTGAAATGTTTGATAGCAATCTAAGCCTATTTCAATTAAATCAGTGAATAATTCTTCTATATCTCCACAACTATGCTGAAAGATATATCGGTTTTTCTTTTTAACTAAATCATACATTCTTTTCATTCTGGGTTTTATAAATTTTCTCCAAAGCACAGGTCCCATAATTAGACCGTTTTGTTGTCCCCAATCATCGCCAAAATAGAAGCCATCAAAATCGTATTCGTTTGCTATTTCTATAATTTTACAATTATAATCACAAATTTTATCAAGAAAATTATGAGCAAAATTTTCTTCGCTAATCATATAAATTAAAAAATTCTCCATACCGCATAGGCTCCAAGCTCTCTCAAACATAGAAAAACCTATGCCAGCAAATTTGAATTTATCATTTTTTGCATTAATTATTTCCTCATATTCTTTTCTCAATCTTTTTTCATCTAATATGGGTTCTTTCCACAAATTAATATTTGGCTCATAAATTAACGGAGTATTTACAATTCCAATATCTTTATCTGCACCAGTTCTATTCCAAATTACACCGAATTCGTCTTTAAAATGTTCTCGCTTATTTTTTAATTCTGTAGGCCAACCCCAATATTGACAATACTGTAAATGCAAACCCATTTTATTTTCAAATTCATTGTCTTTAAGATAAGCGGACATAATTTCATATTCTTGTTGTGTGAAATCAATGTGATAAGGCACTATATCACTCTCTTTATGGTTTAAAGCATTTATTACTCTTTGCTTGCGTGTCAACTTAATACACTCCTTTCTTTGTATAATTTAGGCGATTTTTTATAACAATTCTCGGCAATTTTCAATATTTCTTCAGCACTTTTTTTGTTGGCTGCACAAGTGCTTATATAAAGACCTTTATTAGGAATACTTGGTTTCGCTAAAGGTTTTAATATATCTCATAAAAAGCTTCCAAAAAGTCACGACAAACGCACGAAACTACAAAATACACAAATATATATGGTGATTTTATCGTAGGGAACGCATTTTATGCGTTCCGAACTAAAAAAACAATGATTTTATGATAATCTGAACGCATAAAATGCGTTCACTACATATAAAATTTGTGCAAAATCACAATCATGCGTTTGTCGTGCCAAAAAGTGCTTTCATCTTGACAATACGGCATAAATAGGTTATAATAAGTTTGATTTGCGAAACAGTTACTTAATTATAGTGAAATAAACTTGCTTTGTCAAGAATAATTAAATTGTTTTCCGTCATATATTAATATTTTAAAACAGGAAGTGTTTTGGATGATAAGTCAATATAGGTCATTGCCTGCCGAAATAAAAGCACAAAAAAGTAAAATGCCTGTTGCATACATTGGACTTGGAATTTTGGAATGGCATGGAGAGCATAATGTAGCAGGGCTTGATGGGGTTAAAGCAAACGGGCTTGCGGAAAAATTTGCGCAAAGATTTGGCGGAGTAGTTATGCCCCCACTTTATTATGGGGATAACAGACAAGATATTTGTGAGATTGTTTTTAAACCGGAGATAATTAAAGAGGCAACATTTGACCATACGAATTTAATTTGTGAAAAGATTGGTTATAAATTAGAGGACATACAAAAAAACGGAAGAAGAAGTATTTTAAATGGCAGTTGGAAGCTTTGGATTGATTTAATGGTTCACACTTTTTTTCAAATTGAGTCCTTTGGATATAAATATATAATTCCAATACCGGGGCATTATCCTTTATTTGAGCCGCTTGATATGGCAATAGAGAGATACAAAAATGAAGGTGGAGAAGGTCGTATTTTTGTTATTAAAGACACGATGTTTTTAGATGATGGAACTTCCGGTGACCATGCTGCAAAATTTGAAACCTCAATAATGTTAGCCCTTGAACCGGATTTAGTAGACCTTTCAAGACTTGACGAAAATACGAGCATTGCCAACATTGGCGTTCTTGGTATTGACCCACGAGGAAATGCAAGTGCTGAATTTGGAAACCAAATATTAAATAAGTTTTATTTAATTCTTGAAAAATATTTTACAATAGAAGGATTAATTTTGTAAAAATAAGTGTTTAGATGATATAATAGGAGGAATGATTGTGATGTTTAAAATATTTAACGGAAAAACAAAGTGTGTTATAGGGATTGTTTTATTCATTTGTAGATAAACCTGCTAATAATTATGTAAGCAAATACCCTTGGGTTAAGGAAATTCAGTTAATGAATATGTCCGGAGGCAATGCTCAATGTGATAAGGCACTATATCACTCTCTTTATGGTTTAAAGCATTTATTACTCTTTGCTTGCGTGTCAACTTAATACACTCCTTTCTTTGTATAATTTAGGTGATTTTTTATAACAATTTTCTGCAATTTTAATTAATTCCTTAGCCCTTTTTTCACTTGCTACCGAAGTGCTTATGTAAAGACCTTTATTAGGAATGTTAGATAACAAAAATTCAACACAATCAGGGTCAACTAAATTTAAAACAAGAGATTTGTTATTTTCTAAAATTTTTCTATACATAGGGAAATATTCAGGATTAGCATTATCTAAGTAACCGTTTGGTTTTGGCATTGGAACCCATTGAATAGCATTAATACCTTTAATTGCCATAATGCTATCTAAGTGTTGAATTTCACCGGGACCATCTAAATGATAAAGGGCTGTATCCATTGCTTTGGCTTGCTTTGTCAAAGATGGAACAACAAAATCATTAAACATTTCCTTAGAAATCATTACGGATAAATCGCATTGTAAAGGATACCATTTTTTATCATTCCAAAGAGAAAGCCATGCAGTGTAGCCATCCTGATTAGCTCCTATTTCATCAGTTAATTTGGTAAATATTTCTATCCAAAAATCATCAATATAGTCGCATAATTTTTTAATTTCTTCAGAATACTCAATCAAATCCATCAAAATATTTTCAGCACCTCTAAAAGAAGCGGCAATGTCAAGAGTTCCTCCTATGTCAGTCGTTGCCAAAAAAACATCATTTTTAAATGCTAAATTAGTTAACTGCCTAAGAGATTGCCACATAGGAGATGATGAATTTAGTTTTAAGGGCGATATGCTTTCAATAGTTTTCAACATAGGGTTTCTATCAAACCAAACGGTACCGTTATCAAGCTCAAAATCGCTACCTGCAAAAGCGGCTAAGACACCGGGTCCATAGTTAGGACAAATATTTGGTAAAGCCTCGCCATAATAAGCGGTAATTTCCATATAACTATTTAGCATTGAAAATCTATACTCGGAATCTAACCACTGTTTTTCAAGTGTGGGTGAGCCAAAATTTGGCCAAACTGAATTATCCTTTGGAGCAGTTATAGCTATGCAACAACGGTCGGCTTCTTTTCTTTTCCAAAATGATTTAAAGCGTTGCTTTGTTTCTTCAAAATTTTTAACATACTTCATAAAATCCTCCGATAAATAATTTTTTAAAATTATTTATTTCTAATCAAAATATTGACTTGTTAATGAATATAATATATAATAAATTTAAGTTGCGAAACAGTTTATTATATTTTAACAATATTTTAATGTTATGTCAAGACAGATGCAGTTTAAATTTTCCCATTTTTTTAAAACATCGAGAGTTGAGCTGAAGATGCTATGAAAGGTAAATTTTTGTTTTTTTTAGTTTTAATTATAGTGTTGGGACAATTAATGGCCTGTAAAGAGACGGGAAAGGTAAGCTCAAATGTTATTAGCTTTGAAGAAGGTTTAACAAACTCAAGTATGGCTTATTTAAGTAGCTT
>CAZFQD010000014.1:0-27291 GCA_964520885.1 uncultured Oscillospiraceae bacterium
CGGTTGCTTTTGAAGCAAGTGCTGAAGAACGGCTTGTTCTCGGATTTATTTCAATTACAACAACCTCTCCGGTGTCTTGATTGTGTGCAAATTGGCAGTTGCAACCGCCAATAACTTGAATTTCCTCAACAATTTTATATGAATAATCTTGCAATTTATTTTGAAGTTCTTTTGAAATAGTTAGCATTGGAGCACTGCAAAAGGAATCTCCTGTATGAACTCCCATAGGGTCAATATTTTCTATAAAGCAAATTGTAATCTTTTGATTTTTTGCATCTCTAACTACTTCAAGTTCAAGTTCTTCCCAACCAAGAACCGATTGTTCAACAAGCACTTGTCCAATTATACTTGCACTAATTCCACGGCTAACTATTGTTTTTAACTCGTCAACATTATAAACAAGTCCTCCACCGGCTCCGCCCATAGTGTAAGCAGGGCGAATAACTACCGGATAACCTAATTGTTCAGCAATTTTTATAGCCTCATCAACCGAATATGCAGGGGCAGATTTTGCCATTTCAATCTCTAACTTATTCATTGATTTTTTAAAGGCTATTCTATCTTCGCCTCGTTCAATTGCATCTACTTGAATTCCAATAACTTTTACATTATATTTTTTTAAAACCCCCGCTTTATCCAATTCTGAACATAAATTAAGCCCCGATTGTCCTCCTAAATTTGGCAACAAAGCATCCGGTCTTTCTTTTTCAATAATTTGTTCTAATCTTCTAACATTTAAAGGCTCTATGTAAGTTACATCCGCCACCTCAGGGTCTGTCATAATAGTTGCGGGATTGGAATTAACTAAAACAATTTTGTAACCTATTTTTTTAAGTGCTTTGCATGCTTGTGTTCCTGAATAATCAAATTCACAAGCTTGTCCAATAATAATAGGTCCCGACCCTATGATTAGAACTTTTTCAATGTCTTCCCTCTTTGGCATAAAATACCCCTTCCTGCCGTTTATTTTCGGCTTTAAAATATAATTAAAAAACCTCTTGCCTTGAATTAGGCAAGAGGTAAGTTTCACAATTTTTATGTTACTTATTTCCCTTGCCAGCCTCACAGGACTGATTTAAAGGTTATTAACTTTTATTAGAATACACTAATAATATTAATTTGTCAATGAGTTTTTTAAAAGATTTTTTTAATTAATCAAGTTTTACATAACTTGCCTTTCTATTTTCAAAAATGCTAATATATTTAAACCCTGCATTTATTATTTGCTCTCTTGCGTTTTCAAAATTTAAACCTATATACTCTGTTTTGTGTGCATCAGAACCTATTGTTATTATTTGGCCGCCTAAATCTTTATAAAGTTTTATTAGTTCAAATTGTGGCATTGTTCTGCCTAAAATATCTTTGGTTGTTGAAGTGTTAACCTCAATTCCTTTGCCATCATTTATTAACTTTAAAAATATTTTTGCAATTTCATCTTTATATTTTAGCATATCATATTTAGCTAATACTCTTGCTAAATATCTTGATGGATAATCTAAATGTCCCAAAACATCAAATTTACCCCAATTACACATTTGCAGTATTTCATTGTAATACTTTGTTAAATACTCGTCAATATCAATTTTCCCATAATCAAGGTCTAAATAATCAAGTTCATTTTCGTTATTATGCAAAGAACCAATAATAAAATCATAGTTTGCATTGTCTAAAAGTTTATTAGCATATTCTAAATTTTGTGTTGGCTGTCCTATTTCAATGCCAAATTTTATTGCAATTTTACCCTTGTATTTTTCCTTAGCAATTAGATAATCTTTTTTTGATAAATCATAATCATATAAAACATTTAAAGCATTACATTCGCAATGGTCTGTAATGGCTATATCGGAAAAGCCTAAATCAATGGCTTTTTCGCAAAGTTCAAATATAGTCATTTGTCCGTCAAACGACCTATTTGTATGTAAATGATAATCGGTTTTGAACATAAAATATTCCTTTCGCTATTAAAAACTTTTTAAATTGAAAATAAAAGTAAAATGAGGAATGAGGAATGAGAAATGAGAAATGAGAAATGAGAAATTGTTGTATCAGAGCCATTTTCTTTATTTATATTTTTATCTTTTCGTAAATGTCATTGCGAGTGCAACGAAGCAATCTCATTTTATTTAGATATTATGAGTTAGAGAAAAATGCAGATTGCAATAAAAACCACAAAAATTCTACATTTGAAATGAATTTTGCTATTTTCTAATTTGAACTATTATTAGATGAAGTAGTGCTACTTGTGGTGCTACTTGTTGGGGCTTTTGTTGGTTCAACAACTGTCGGATTATGAACATTACAAAGAATACTTGGTTCCTTGCCAATTTCAAACCAAACAGTATCTATATGGTTAAGCGGGCAATTTGCAGTTGGAATTCCTCCACTATTAATACAATATGGTGCTTGAACTACTCCGGCAGGTATTTCAAAATCTTTCCAAGGTAGTTTTTTAGCTTTATCTATTTTTTCCATAGTAATTTTGAATAGTTTTGAACAAGGATTAGTGTTAACATTATATAAGGTTTTTGGTTGGTCATATCCAAACCAAATTCCAGCGGCATAATAAGGGTTATAACCTACAAACCATCTATCTTTGTCCTCAGAGGTTGTTCCTGTTTTCCCTGCGTTTGGCATATCACTTTGCTTAGCATAAATACCCGTTCCATGTTGAACTGCTGAGTATAAAAATTGATGGGTTATATATGCTGTTTGAGGAGAGATTGCCGGCCTGCTAATTGAAGTTTTTTCAAGCAAAACTCTACCTTCAACTGTTTCAACCTTTGAATAAGTTCTTGGCGAATTATATATGCCATTATTAGGAAATATTTGAAAAGCCGCAGTTAACTCTAATACTGAAATACCGTCGGTTATACCACCCAAAGCCAATGCACCAGTAATATCAGAATATACATTGCCATTTCTTGTTTCTTTTTTAACTAAACTTGTTATTCCTAATTTTGTAGTTAAAAACTCATAGGAACGGTCTGCCCCCATCATATTCAATATTTTAACTGGTATAGTGTTTTTTGATTGTTCAAAAGCACTTCTAATGCTAATTAAACCAGAATAAATGCCATTGTAATTTTTAGGCCAACCCTTTACTACATCCACAGGACCGTCAATTAATGATTGCCCGGGAGAAATAACATTGTATTCAAAAGCAGGAGCATATGCCGCAATTGGTTTCATACAGGAACCCGGCTGTCTAACAGTTTGAGTAGCTCTATTTAAAACTCTATCTGCTTGTTTTACACCCCTACCGCCTACTAATCCTACTACATCACCAGTTTTAGGGTTCATTACAACCATAGCACTTTCGGGATAAACATCTCCAATATGAACTGACGGGAAATTTTCAGCATTCCCATAAACTTCATCAATTACTTTTTGAATAACAGGGTCCATTGTGCTATAAATTTTTAAGCCTTTGGTAAATATTAAATTTTGAGCATAAGACTCTGAATATCCCTTTTCTTTAACCAAATCATTAGTAACATCACTTATTAATTGGTCTACAAAATAAGATTGTTTACTATTTCTTTTTTTATCTTTGTTTTCTACAATAAAAACAAGTTGCTCTTTCATTGCTTTATTGTATTCCTCAGTAGAAATTTTATCAAATTGTTTCATTTTAGTTAAAATAATATGTGCTCTTTTTATATTATTGTCAGGATTAAAAAACGGGTCATAAAGTCCCGGGCTATTTGTAACGCCAATTATACTTGCCGCCTGTGCAATTGTTAATTCGCTAACATCTTTATTAAAATAAATATTTGAGGCTGTTTGAACACCATTACATCGTGTGCCAAAGGTAACTGTATTAAGATAATACTCTAATATTTCATCCTTACTGTATTTTCTTTCAATATATAATGCTCTAAATATTTCTTTAACTTTTCTTTCAATTGTAACCTTATTTTCCCCTGTGATATTTCTAATTAACTGTTGTGTAATTGTTGAACCGCCATAAGAGTCGTTCTTATTAAAAACATAACTTATTATTGCTCCGACAGTTCTTTTCCAGTCTACCCCTTGATGACTTTCGTATCTTTCGTCCTCAATTGCTATTGCTGCATCCTTCATATATTTTGGAATTTTATCTCCATTAACCCAAACTCTATTTTGGTCCTTATAAAGAGCCTCAATTTCTACTGGATTTCCTTTACTGTCATTCGCATAAATAACAGTGGCATAATCAAGGCTTAAATTATTAAATATTGTATCTAATTCAGGGTCAGTATAATTGTAAACAAAGTAAATAAATATGCCTGATGCAATTATTCCAATAGTTACAAAGCAAGCAAATAAAGCTAAAAATAATTTTTTAACCGCTCTATATACTTTAGTTTTTCTCAATCTATTTAACTTTTTAAATATTGTAACTTTTCTTTGTTTGTTAAGAACCGTTTTAATTATTTCTTTAAAACTTTTTCTTTCTCTTTTCAAGCATTTCCCCCCTAAAAAACATTTGTCAATTATTAATTGACAATAGTCAAGTATAAATATTATAACACATTTTAGTAAATAGTAGTAGTTTTTTTTCTTTAATTATATTATAATAAGGCTATTAAAGTATATTAAGGATAGGTAAATAGAATGCAAAATGAGTTTTCCAACTTAAAAAAACATTTTTTAGAAAATGAATATTCATTTTTAAATAAAGAACAAAGGCAAGCAGTGTTCAATATAAATGGAGCATTGCTAATTTTGGCAGGTGCCGGCAGTGGCAAAACTACTGTTTTAGTTCAGCGAATTGCTTATTTAATAAAGTATGGCAATGCTTATTATAGTGAAAAAACACCTTTTGTCTTAACTGATAATGAAATTAATCTATTAAAAAATGAAAATTCAAATAAAGAAGAAATTAGAGAATTAATAGCAGATAATCCCCAAAAAGCATGGACTATTTTGGCAATAACCTTTACAAATAAAGCCGCAAACGAAATGAAGGAAAGGCTAATAAAATTATTGGGCAAAGATGGTCAAGATGTTTGGGCTTCTACTTTTCACAGTTGTTGTGTTAGAATTTTAAGAAGAGAAATTGAAAAAATAGGCTATAATAAAGACTTTACTATTTATGACACTGATGATAGTTTAAAGTTAATAAAAGAAAGTCTTAAACAATTGAAAATTGATGAAAAGAAAATTCCTCCAAAGGCTATACTTTCAAATATTAGCAAGGCAAAAGATGAAATGATTACTCCAACTTACTACAAAAAATTATATGTGCACGATTATCGTTTAAATATTATTGCTAATGTTTATGAACTTTATCAAAGGCGATTAAAGGAGGCAAATGCCTTAGACTTTGATGATATTATTTTACATACTGTAAAACTATTAGAGGAAAATGCTGATGTTTTAGACTATTATCAAAACCGTTTTAGATATGTTTTAGTGGATGAATATCAAGACACTAATAAATTGCAATACAAATTAGTTAGCTTATTAGCTGCGAAAAATGGCAACATTTGCGTTGTTGGAGATGACGACCAAAGTATTTATAAATTTAGAGGAGCAACAATTGAAAACATTTTAAGTTTTGAACAGCAATTTAAAAGTGTTAAGGTTATTCGTTTAGAGCAAAATTATCGTTCGGTGCAAACAATTTTAGATGCGGCAAATAAAGTTATTAGCAATAATACAGAGAGAAAGGGCAAAAACTTGTGGACTGCAAATGGTCAAGGCGAAAAAATTATAGTTCATAGAGCATTTAATCAAGATGATGAGGGCAGATACATAGCAAAAACTATAAAAGACTTAGTTATTAATGAGCAATATGATTATAATGATTTTGCCATTTTATATCGCACAAATGCACAAAATCGTTCCCTTTCTGATGCACTTACCAATAATCAAATCCCAAATAGAGTTATTGGCGGAACAAGGTTTTATGACCGCAAGGAAATTAAGGATATGCTTGCTTATCTTTCTGTAATAGCAAATCCCAACGATAGTGTAAGATTAAAGCGAATTATAAATGTGCCAAGCAAAAAAATTGGTGCTACTACAGTAGAAAATACTCAAATTGTTGCTGATAGTTTAGGTATTAGCATATTTGAAACAATTAATAATGCTAATGAATATCCATTATTAAGCAGAGCATCATCTTCACTTTTAAACTTTTGTAATATGATAAATAAACTTAGAATTTTAGCCGATGAATTGCCTTTAAATGAACTTTATGAGGAATTAATTGATTTAAGTGGCTATGTTAAAATGCTTCAAGATGAAAATACCTCAGAGGCAAATGACCGTTTAGAAAACATAATGGAATTATCTTCAAGTATAATTGAATATATGAAAAAAAGTGATGAGCCAACACTTAGTGGCTTTTTAGAGGAAGTTTCCTTAGTTGCCGATATTGATAATCTTGACAGTAGTGCAAAAGCAGTTAACCTAATGACCTTGCATAGTGCTAAGGGGCTTGAATTTTCTGTTGTGTTTATAGCAGGTGCCGAAGAAAATATTTTCCCATCAGGGCAATGTTTTGCAAATCCTAATGAAATAGAAGAAGAAAGAAGACTTGCCTATGTTGGAATAACAAGGGCAAAAAAGCAGTTATATTTGCTAAGTGCACAGGAAAGAACACTTTATGGTATGACACAAAGGAATAGAATTTCCCGCTTTGTTAGTGAAATTCCTTCACATTTAAAAGAGGAAAGCGGAATTAAATTTAATAATAAAAATACATCATGGGATATTTCTTCAAATGAAAATTACTTTGAAGGTGCTACAAAGCCGAAAACTCCGTTTGGAATGGATAAAAAAACTCCTGCCTCACAAAATAAATTCAATTCTGGTGATACAGTAGAGCACAAGGTTTTCGGCAAGGGATTAATAATTTCTTCTAACCCAATGGGAAATGATACTTTACTTGAAATAGCCTTCCAAAAAAGCGGAACAAAAAGGGTTATGGCAAACTTTGCGGCACTTAAAAAAGTTGAAAGTGGAAAGTGGTGAAATTTTGTCCAACAATATTAATTTACCCGAAGTAACAGAATTTTTGCGAACTTTAATTCCCCAAAAGCAAGGGGAGTTTTACGAGTTTGAAAAAAAGTGCCGTGAGGAGCTTTTTCCAATAGCAAAGCCCGAAACGGCAAAACTTTTAGAGTTTTTTTGTGCTTTAATAAAACCCGAAAAAATATTAGAAATTGGTTGTGCTGTCGGTTTTTCCGCAATTCTTATGCTAAGGGCGAGCGAAAATTTAAAAGAACTAATAACTATTGACCGTTATCCATATATGTGCGAAATTGCAAAAAAGAATTTTGAAATTTTTGATAAGAATAAAAAAATCCACCTTTTGGAAGGACAAGCAAACGAAATATTGCCAACCTTGCAAGGTGAATTTGATATTGTTTTTTTAGATGCCGCAAAAGGGCAATATCCTGAATTTTTGCCACATTGTATTAGACTTTTAAGAAAAGGCGGAGTGTTAATAGCCGATAATATTTTGTTTGACGGAATGATTGTAAATGAAACCCTTGCAAAACGGAGAAACAGAACAATAGTTCGCAGAGTTCGTGCTTTTTTAAAGGAAATATCCGAAAGAGAAGACTTAAAAACCTCAGTTTTGCCACTTGGCGACGGGGTTTCTGTAAGTGTTAAATTGTCGGATGACAATTTAACATAATTAACAACGAACAATTAACAATTTCGGTGTCGACTATGCAATGACATTAACGAAAAGATAAAAATATAAATAAAGAAAACGGCTCTGAAACAGAAATTTTTCGCTGTTCGCTGTTCATTGTCAATTTTATCTAATTACTAAGTCGTAAACTTATGTCCATCGCCTTTACCGAATGAGTAAGCCCGCCGATTGAAATAATATCAACCCCTGTGTTTGCTATATCTAAAAGGTTTTTGTCCTCCATATTACCCGAAGCTTCAATAATTGCTTTGCCGTCTATTATTTGGACGGCTTTTTCCATAGTCCCAATATCCATATTATCAAGCATTATTATATCTGCCTTTGCGTCCAGTGCTTCCATTACTTGCTCTAAACTCTCAACTTCAATTTCAATTTTTATAGTGTGAGGTGCGTGTGCTTTTGCACTGTTTATTGCTTTTGTAATTCCATTTGCTGCGGCTATATGGTTATCCTTAATTAAAACACCATCCGCAAGGTTAAAGCGATGATTAGCCCCTCCGCCCGTTTTAACAGCATATTTTTCTAATACTCTAAGACCGGGAGTTGTTTTTCTCGTATCAGAAACTACGGTTTTAGTGTCCTTTAACAAATCGGCATAAATAGAAGTTTTGGTGGCAATTCCTGAAAGCCTTTGCAAAAAATTAAGTGCAGTTCGCTCTCCTGTTAAAATTCCCCTTGCATTGCCTTTAATTTGTGCAATTATATCCCCCACTTTTACCTTTTGTCCATCCTCAATTTTAATATCAACCACAATATTTTTATCAATTATCTGAAAAATTCTTTGCACAACAAAAATACCGCAAACAATTCCCTCTTGCTTGGCAATAAACTTTCCGCTAATTTCCTTCTCCTTTGGAACAGTGCTTAAAGTGGTAATATCCCCTGTTCCAATATCTTCCTTTAAGGCAAGTTTTAATATTTTGTCATATAAAATATTATTTTGCATAATAAACCCCTTAATAATCGACAACAAAGTTGTCACACTGAGTGAAACGAAGGTTCTCTTGAAGTTCTTCGCTTTTCACTCTTCACTCTTCGTTGCGACCTTTGGTCGCATTATCTCCCTGCAAGCCTTGCTCTCAAAGCATCAACTTCTCTTCTTAATCTTTCTATTTCTCTTAATGCTTCATCTCTTTCATCTGCCGATTTTGCTGCATCATCTAAATAAGTTTTAAGTTGACCTCTAAAATTATCTGCACCTTCTCTAACTTCCTTTAACTCCTCACAAAAATCCATTGCAGTTAAAATTGCGGCAAGTGCTAAGGAAACTCTAGTGTTTTCCTTATACATCGCGTTAATTTTTTCCTCAACCTCTAAAGCAATTGCTTTAACATTTTCCTCGCTCTCACTACTAATGATAGTGCATTGATTTCCGCAAATCCTAAGAGTATATTCCTTTTCCACTTTATTACCCCCAATAATATTTCCTTTAACATTATTATAATACATATTTTACTTTTTTTTAAGTCTTTTTAGTAAAAAAAATAAATATTTATTATTTTTATTAAAATATAAGGTAAATTTTGTTGATTATTTTACAATAATTGATATAATATAAGGTAATAATTGAAAAACTTTTGTCTGCTAAAATAAAATTTGTTTTAAAAGGTTATTGAGAGGAAATGGTTTTTATATGTTAGATTTTTGTAATATTAAAACATTAACTGTTAAAGTAGGAACTTCAACTTTAACTCATAAAAATGGCACATTATATATAAAAAAACTTGAAAGTTTAGTTAGGGTGCTTTCTGATATAAAAAACAGTGGTATTAATGTTGTGTTAGTAACTTCTGGTGCTGTTGGAGTTGGAATGACTAAACTCGGCTTAAAGCAACGACCTAAGGCTGTTCAGCAAAAGCAAGCCGCCGCCGCTGTGGGGCAATGCTCCCTAATGGCTATTTATGATAAACTATTTTCTGAATATTCTCACTTAGTTGCACAAGTTTTATTAACAAGAGATGTTATTGAAAATGATATAAGAAATCAAAATGTTGTAAATACCTTCAAAACCCTTTTTGAATTTGGTGTTATTCCAATTGTTAATGAAAATGACACAGTTTCAGTTGAGGAAATTGAATTGGAATTTGGCGACAATGATAATCTATCGGCAATTGTAGCTTGCATTTCTAATTCTCAGTTGCTTATTAATTTATCGGATGTTGATGGTCTTTATGATTATAACCCTAAGCAAAACAAAAATGCAAAACTAATTAATGAGGTTGCAAAAATTGATGAGCATATTATGCAAATTTCAGGCGGAGTAGGCAGTGAATTTGCCACAGGCGGAATGTATTCTAAAATTTTGGCCGCCAAAATTGTTACTCAAAAAGGAATACCTATGGTAATTGCAAATGGCGAAAACCCCAACATTATATTTGATATTTTAGAAAATAAACCTGTGGGAACACTTTTTGTTCCAATTAACAATTAACAGGTAACAAGTAACATAAAAGGATAAAAGGTAAAGGAAATGTAGAATGTATGATTTCGATGTCAAAGCAATTTTCTTAAAAAGGGTAAAGCAAACTTCGTTTGCAAGGCTGAGGGTTGTTTAGTGTCGTTTTTCGTAAATATAAACAATCCTAAGCAATTCTCATCTACCCTCACCTATTCTCATCATTTCTAATTAATTGTGCATTGTGAATTTTCTGACATCTGATATCTAATATCTGATATCTAATATTGAAAGGTGATTTTTATGGAACTAAATTTAAAAGGACAATATGCAAAAAATGCCTCGTATATTTTAAATAAAGCCTCTACTGTATTAAAAAATGATGCTTTAACTGCTATTGCAAAAGCACTTATAGAAAAACAAGAACTTATTATTAATGAAAATAATAAGGATATTGAAAATGCCAAAGCTAAAGGTATGTCCAAAACATTGCTTGATAGGTTAAGTCTTGATAATAACCGAATAGAAGCAATGGCACAAGGGGTTATGCAAATTGTATCGCTTAATGACCCTGTTGGAATTGTTTTTGAAATATGGACAATACCAAATGGTCTAAAAATAGGTAAAATGCGTGTTCCATTAGGGGTAATTGCATTAATTTATGAGGCTCGCCCTAATGTTACGGTTGATGCTACCACACTTTGCTTAAAAAGTGGAAATAGCGTTATTTTAAGAGGTGGCAAAGAGGCTATAAATTCCAATAAAATTCTATCAAATATTATGAGAGATGCAATAGAAAGCGTTGGACTAACTAAAGAATGTATTCAATTTATTGAGGATACAAGTAGAGAAACTGCTTTGTCCTTAATGAAATTAAATGATTATGTTGATGTGCTAATTCCAAGAGGTGGAGCTGGCTTAATTAAAAGTACGGTTGAAAATGCAACAGTGCCAATTATTGAAACCGGAAGAGGAAATTGCCACATTTATATTGATGATTATGCTGATTTGGATATGGGAGTTAATATTTTATTTAATGCAAAAACTTCTCGCCCTTCTGTTTGCAATGCGGCTGAATCGTTATTGGTGGCTAAAAGTGTTGCAAATGAATTTTTGCCAAAGGCTTATAATAAACTTTGTGAAAAAAATGTTGAAATTAGAGGCTGTGAAAAAACTAAAAAAATACTGAAAAATATTAAACTTGCCACCGATGAGGATTATTACACTGAGTTTTTAGATTATATTATTAGTGTTAAGGTTGTTGACGGGGTAGATGAAGCTATAAAACATATAAATAAATATAGCACAAAGCATAGTGATGCAATTATTACTTCTAATAAAAAAAATTATCAGAAATTTTTAAGAGAGGTTGACAGTGCGGCTGTTTATGTAAATGCCTCAACTCGCTTTACAGATGGATTTGAATTTGGATTTGGTGCTGAAATTGGCATTTCCACTCAAAAAATGCACGCAAGAGGACCAATGGGGTTAAATGAACTTACAACAATTAAATATATTGTTGTTGGTGAGGGACAGATACGATAGGAATTAGGAATTAGGAGTTAGGAATGAGGAATACAAGGCTTGAGTATTTAATCCCAAAACTTTTATGAAAGAACCTATTATAACATATTTAGGAGGCCACTTATGCTTTGTAAAAACTGTGGAAAAAAGGCAGAAAACGACAGTGCATTTTGTCAGGAATGCAACACAAATACTTCTGTCAATTCAGTTCGGTCACAATCAATAGATGGTAAAAAACAAATTAATAATCCCGAGGTGTCAGATTTGTCAAGTATTTTAATAACCGTGAAAAAATATAGAGCAGTAGGAACAATTATGTTTGCTGTAGTCATTCTAATCACTGCTATACCAAATATTGTTGCTATGTCTAATTTTATGATTGAACAAAAGTTACTTTTTGGATTTGTTGTAATGATAGTTTTGCTTGTGCCATTACTGGTAATACTATTGACTTTGAAAAAGTATAGAGGTATAGGACAAGGTGTATTTGCAATTACCGTAATAATCTATGAAAGTCCACCTTTTATTACAATGATATATTTTATGATTCAAAGAAGGTTTGCTGAAGGATTTATAACATTTGCAATTCTATTAGTCCCACTACTTACCATTATGGTAATTGGTGAAATTATTAGGTCGTTACTTAAAAAATTCAGGGCTAAAAAAATAGACTCAAATAAAATAAATATATATTATTCAAGTAGTTCAAATAGTATTGAAGGTGAAGAAAAAACTTACAGTATAAAACTGATTATTAATGTTAAAAAACAAAATAATGAACAAATTAGTTTAGCAAAAATTTTAAAATACACTCAATTGAAAGTTTTAGATGCTAATAACCAAGCATACTTTTTTTATGATAAAGAATGTAAATATACCTATCTGCCAGATGGTAAAACAATAGTAATTTTCAAAGTTATAGCAAAGAATAATGTAGACTTAAAATACTTATATATTGATAACTTTGTAAAAAGAGCAAGTTTGCAATAATTGAAGAACCCGTAGTTATATAGATGTTAGTAGTGACAATAACGGGAAAAGTTATGAAAATGATTTTTGCAAAAGGAGAGTGAAATAAACGAAAAGTTAATTTGTCTACAAACATTGACATTAAATAATAATTTTTCACCAACGATAAACAATATTTCTGCTTACAACGAACCTAACAATTCAAAAATGAAGGAAGTATCAAACTATATAAAAGCAAATAAAAGTACTATTTCTTCAGATATTACTAATGTAACTGATGACGAAAAAATTATGTTTTCTGCAAAATTATCTATTGAAAAGCTATTGAACAAAATTTTTCAACGCATTGGGGATTCATACAACAATCGGTTTGGAATTATGCAAATGATTTTTGAACTTCAAAAAATGGAATATATAGATGCCATTACTGTTGACTCAATAAAACAAATAATTAATGTATGTAACTCTGCAATTCATGGAAAAGTCATTAACAAGGTCCATATAAACTTTGTAAAAGAAACTTTACCTTTTGTTTTAAATAAGTTACAAAATATTAAAACGAAGGAAGTTCATTTATTTCCTATTACTTGTCCAAGATGTCATTATGTTGGGCAAAGTAGATACTTAAATGTATGCCCAAAATGTGAGTTTGTATTTGTTGATGATTAAAGAGATTTATTAATATTTAATGAGTTTATATACTAATTTAAATGTGATCAATCGGCCTTGATTTCAAGCCCGATTTATTATTGTGTATTTATTTACCCTTTTAGTAGTTAGTTAATAGTATAGTCGCCAAAGGTAATAACCTTAATTTTTAACTTTCCACTTTCAATTTTCAACTTAATAAATTCCTCATTCCTAACTCCTAATTAAATGAGATTGCCACACTTCGTTCGCAATGACAGTTTAGTAGTTAGTTAATAGTATAGTCGCCAAAGGTAACAACCTTAATTTTCAACTTTCCACTTTCCACTTTCCACTTTCAATTTTCAACTTAATAAACTCCTCATTTATATAAGTAGATTATTATAATTATTTGAATAAAAATTTTAAAATAGTCATAAAATATTAGTAATAACTTTTTTGAAAAGAGGTATTGCTAATGAACAAAAGAAAGCCCTATTTATTTGATAATGAATTTGCACTTGAAAATGAAAACGATATTTATGGGCAACACACTGAACCTCATCCTTTTAGATTGCAAAGTAAATCAAAAAAACCTAAGCAAAACAAAAATAGTAGCATAAAAAAAAATAATTTTGATAAGTCGCAGGACGATGAAATTTAACGATATTTTAAGTAATTTTAGAAATTTAATATAAATTAATATATTTAAGTGCTAAAAGCATTTATATTATTCGTGCTTGAATAATAAAAAAATAGTACTAAACTTTTTCTATATAGGTCAAAACCTAAACGAACTTTTATAATATGCTTTAAGGTTAGGAGAAATGAAAATGAACGATAATAACAAATTTACAGAAAAAGCAGGAAAGGCATTAAATTTGGCACTTGAATCTGCTAAGGAGTTAGGACACGGCTACATAGGTAGTGAGCATATTTTATTAGGTCTTTTGCGTGAGGGTGATGGAATTGCCGCAAAGGTTTTAGAGGGTAAGGGAGTTACTGTTGGAAAGGTAGTTGCCTTAGTTATGGAACTCATTGGAAGTGGAGTTCCCAGCCAAATTTCACCACAAGATATGACGCCCCGAACAAAAAAAATTATAGAAACTTCATTTTTAGAGGCAAGGAAATTAGGTCATAATTATGTTGGGACCGAGCATATATTAATTTCTCTTTTAAGAGAAAACGATTGCAAAGCGGCTGAGATTTTGCTCAAATTGGGTATTGATTTGAATAGTCTTGTTAGTGATGTAATAAATAATTTTGGATACGAGCAAATTGGTTCAGGAAAAGGAGCCACTCCAAGTGGCAAAAAGTCCTCAAAGGGTGATAATACTACTCCTACCTTAAATCAATTTGGAAGAGATTTAACCGAACTTGCGACAGATGGAAAAATTGACCCAGTTATAGGTAGAGAGCAAGAAATAGAAAGAATAATTCAAATTTTATCAAGGAGAACTAAAAATAATCCTTGCTTAATCGGTGAGTCGGGTGTAGGGAAAACTGCTGTTGCCGAAGGATTGGCTACGAGAATTTCAGAAGGTAATGTTCCTGAAAGTTTGAAGGGTAAAAGATTAATAACTCTTGACCTATCCGGAATGGTAGCAGGTGCAAAATACCGAGGAGAATTTGAAGAGAGATTGAAAAATTCTGTAGAGGAAATTAAAAAATCCGGCAATGTTATTTTATTCATTGATGAAATGCACACAATTATTGGAGCTGGTGCCGCTGAGGGTGCTATTGATGCCGCAAGTATTTTAAAACCTTCGTTGGCACGAGGAGAGTTACAGGTTATTGGTGCCACTACCATAGATGAATATCGAAAATATGTTGAAAAGGATGCGGCATTAGAAAGACGATTTCAGCCTATAACAGTTGGAGAGCCAACAGTTGAGCAAACTATTGAAATATTAAAGGGCTTAAGAGATAGATATGAAGCTCATCACAAGGTTAAAATAACTGATGAAGCAATAATAAGTGCTGTTAAGTTATCCGATAGATATTTAACAGATAGATTTTTACCGGATAAGGCTATTGATTTAATGGATGAAGCCGCTTCAAGAGTTAGACTAATGACAACAACAACCCCTCCTAATTTAAGAGAAATAGAAGAAAAAATTAATTCTCTTAGCAAGGAAAAAGAAGAGGCAGTGCAAGCCCAAGATTTTGAAAGAGCAGCAAATTTAAGAGACCAAGAAAAACAGTTAAGACAAAAATTGGAGGACGAAAAAAAGAATTTCAATGAAAAGACTAAAAGGAGTTTTTACACTGTAAGCGAAAATGAAATTGCAGATATTATTTCTATTTGGACATCTATTCCTTTAAAAAGACTTACCGAAAATGAAAGCGAAAGACTTTTAAATATGGAAGCTGTTTTACACAAAAGAGTAGTTGGACAAGATGAGGCAGTTTCAGCAGTTTCAAGAGCTATTCGCAGAGGTAGAGTAGGTTTAAAAGACCCTAAACGACCTGTTGGCTCCTTCTTATTCTTAGGACCTACCGGTGTTGGAAAAACTGAACTTTCAAAGGCACTTGCACAGGCTATGTTTGGAGACCAAGATGCTACTATTAGAATTGATATGTCAGAATATATGGAAAAGCACTCTGTTTCAAGATTAATAGGTTCTCCTCCCGGCTATGTAGGCTTTGAAGACGGAGGACAATTAACCGAAAAAATAAGAAGAAACCCTTATTCGGTTCTGCTTTTTGATGAAATTGAAAAGGCTCATCCCGATGTATTTAATATTTTGCTTCAAATTTTAGAGGACGGATTGTTGACTGATTCACACGGCAGAAAGGTTAGCTTTAAAAATGCTATTATTATTTTAACCTCAAATGTTGGTGCAAGGTTAATAACTGAACCAAAAAAATTAGGCTTTTCAGATGAGGGTTCAAAATTTGAGGATAATCAAGATAAGATAAAAACTGATGTGTTGGGAGAACTAAAACGCACCTTTCGTCCGGAATTTTTAAATAGAATTGATGATATTATTGTTTTTCATCAACTATCTTTGGATAATATTAAGGAAATCGCTAAAAGAATGTTAAGTGAAATAGTTATTAGACTTGAAACTATGCAAATAAATATTTCTTTTGCCGATAGTGCTATAACAGAATTGGCAACGGCAGGTTTTGATATTATTTATGGTGCAAGACCATTAAGACGAGCAATTCAAAACAAAATTGAGGACTTAGTTGCAGGAGCAATGTTAGAGGGAAAAATAAAATCGGGAGATAATGTTGTTTGTAAATTTCTTAATGGTAAGTATGAATTGAAAAACAAACAAATAAGGTTGCCAAAATAAAAGGCAACCCAGATTTAAGTTTATTATCAAAAATTAATATATATTCATATATTATAGTGATATTCAAATAATGGAGGTGAAATAGATGTCGCTAAGTTATGAGGTAGATAATAGCTTTAATAATAGTATAAAAGAGGTAAAAAAAAGCAATAATGATTTAAAGTTAAATGAGATTGATATTGAAAAAATAGTATCGACTTTAGATACTATTACAAAAATATTAAAAAATAAAAATAGTTTAGATTTTTTATTTACACAATTTAAAAGCAATCCAACTGAATTGATTGGATTGTTATCTAAGGCAAGTTCTTTAAAGGGAGTGCTAAATACTTCAAAAATAGATTTAAGTTCAATTATTGATAATAATGAAGAAAAAAGTTAATATTGAAATAAAATTGCCACCATAGGTGGCAAGTACAGACTGTCGACAAACGCACATAACCGCCACGACTTTTGAGGAATTAGGAGTGTGGAATTAGGAATTGTAGGGACGGATTTCATATCCGCTATTGTATTAGAAAAACCGCACGAGAGTGCCACTTTTGTGGCTTTTGACCAAATCAAACTCTATCGTATCTATATACGACGACGAATTTAATTTGGTCAAATTCTGCACATTTCTCGACAGTCAACTAAGATTGAAGACTTTGTCTTCAATCTGAAATTGCCACCATAGGCGGCAATTAAAAACCCTTATGAAATTTATAAATATTTTTTACTATATTTTAGTGGCATAAAAGCCACTAAAAATTTTTCACTGATTTTCATTTCTTGAAGTCAACAAATCATTCTCGGCTTTTTCAAGAGAACTACTTAAAAGATTTAAAATATTTGCCACCTTAGACATTGAGTTGTTTACAACACCACTTGCTTCTCCTGCCGTATCTCTTAAATTCTCAATTAACTTCTTTGTGTTATCAATATTGCTAATGGTTTCACTAACAATATTATCTGCTCTAATCCTTGCATCTCTGATTATACTTGCAATTTCCATAATTGCTTTTGTATTAAATTCTTCATATCTTACTGCAGAATTTTCATAATTATTTATTTTTTGCTCAAGCGAGGAAGTTTTGTTCTCAGATTTTAACTTATAACTATCAAATCTTTCAATTAAATCTATATGCTCTTGCTTGTTATTGTCAATTTCATCTTCTTTGTTTATTATTGTTTCAGATAACTCGTCAATTCTACTTAATAATGCACTTCTTTCCTTTTCAAAATCATCAGTTGAATATTCCTCTTCAGTTGAACGATTTTCTATCTTAAAAATTAACTCATTGATTTTTTCTTCTTTTAATTGGATTTCTTTTTCTAATTCATTTGTTTTATCTAATAAAATTTGGTTTTGTTTTTTTAAATCATCAATAATAAGGGTTAATTCATCCTTATCAATACTACTTTGTTGAGTTTTTTGTGTTGCTATTAATAACTCTTTAGTCTTTTCTTTTATTTCGTTATCTTTTTTATTTATTTCATCAGTTAATTCATTGTGTTTTTGGGAAATTTTTTGATTGTTTTCTGATAATTCATTAACCTTATCTAATAATTCATTTTTTTGGGCTTCTAAGGAAGGCACATCATTTTCAAGAGATGAAACGCGTGCCTTATGTAAAGTTAATTCACATTCGTTGTAATCCGCTCTTGCCTTAGTATCCCTTAATTCTTTAGAAATAATGACAAATTCTTCGGTTTTTTCATCAAGAACAATTTGAATTTCTACAAGGGATTCTTTTAATTCCTTAATGTGTCGCTCATATTCTTGCTTATGAACTTGCATTTCAACATTAAGGTCAACAATAAAGGCATCAACATCATTCTTGTTGTATCCGGAAATAGTGGTGCGAAACAACTTTTCACCCGCCATAATCTACCCCCCAACAATCAAAATGCACAATAGATAGTATACTCTTATCGTATTATACCACAATTTACGAAAAATACAAGAGAAATTTACAAATTAATACTATGAAATTATGAAATTATAATCAAATCTTACTTTTAATTATTTATAGTATTGTTGTTTGTAAAAAATACTGTTATAATATTTGTATGTGAATGAAAAAGAAGGAAAAACAAAATGAGTAAATCTTTAGTTTTGGCTGAAAAACCATCAGTTGGTAGAGAGTTGGCCCGTGTTTTGGGATGCAAACAACACGGAAGTGGTTGCTTTATTGGTAGCCGTTATATTGTAACTTGGGCTTTAGGGCATTTAGTTACGCTTGCAGACCCTGAGCATTACGGCAATCAATATAAATCATGGAATTTAGAAACCTTACCAATGCTTCCTAAAAAAATGGAGCTTGTGGTTATTAAAGAAACTTCTAAACAATTCTCTTGTGTTCGTGCCTTAATGAAACAACCTGATGTTAATGAACTTATAATCGCCACTGACGCAGGAAGAGAGGGCGAACTTGTAGCGAGATGGATTATAGAAAAGACAGGCTTTAAAAAGCCTATAAAAAGACTTTGGATTTCCTCTCAAACCGATAGTGCAATAAAAGAGGGCTTTTCAAAATTGCAGGATGGAAATAGATATATTAATCTTTTTAATTCTGCTGTGTGCCGTTCTAAAGCTGATTGGTTGGTAGGGCTTAATGTTACAAGGGCTTTAACCTGTAAGCACAATGCTCAACTTTCGGCAGGACGGGTTCAAACTCCAACTTTGGCAATAATTGTGGCAAGAGAAGAGGAAATTAGAAAATTTGTTCCAAAAAGTTACTGGACTATTGAAGCAAAACTTGGTAGTTTTTTTGCTCTTTTCAAAGATGCGAAAACTAAGCAATCTAGAATTTTTGATGAAAATAAGGCCAAAGCATTAGAACAAAAGATAAAGGGTGCAGATTTTACTATCACAAACATTAAAAAAGAACAAAAAAGAGAAAGTCCTCCTCTTTTATATGACCTTACAGAACTTCAAAGGGATGCTAATAAGCAATTCGGTTTTTCTGCCAAAGCTACCTTAGGACATATGCAAAGGCTTTATGAATCACACAAATTACTTACCTATCCACGAACTGATTCAAGATATATAACTTCAGACATTGTTCCGACATTAATAGAAAGGCTTAAATGTATTTCTATTGGGGCTTATGCTGAAAGGGCAAAGGAAATAATAAGAACAAAAAGCCAAATTAGTAGGCGATTTGTAAATAATGCAAAAGTTTCAGACCATCATGCTATTATCCCAACTGACCAAATGGTTAACCTAAGTGGGCTTACTATGGACGAAAGAAGAATTTATGATTTAGTGGCAAAAAGATTTTTAGCCGCATTTTATTCCGATTTTGTTTATGAGGCTTTAACTGTGGATTTTTCGTCAATGGGCGAAATGTTTGATGCTAAGGGGAAAACTGTTATTGATAGAGGCTGGAAAGCAGTCTATGACAAAACTTTAGAAAAAAATTCAAATGTTGAAGATAGAGAGCAAGAGCTACCTGCACTAAAAAAAGGTGAAATTATTAAAGCAACTGAAATTAAACTGAAAAATGCTAAGACCACACCACCCTCACGATATACTGAGGCAACTTTGCTTTCTGCAATGGAACATCCCGGCAAATTTATTGAAGATAATGCTATGCGTGAGGTTATGGATAAAACAAGCGGCTTAGGAACTCCTGCAACACGAGCTGAAATAATTGAACGCTTACTTAGTGCCTTTTATGTTGAACGAAGAGGAAATAATTTAATTCCCACATCAAAGGGAATTCAATTAATTGACTTAGTTCCATTAGATTTAAAGGAGCCCGAACTTACAGCAAAATGGGAACAACAGTTAACTAAAATTAGCAAGGGAGAAGTAAATAGCAATATTTTTATGAATAATATTTATGCCTATTCTGATACTCTTGTTAAAAAAGTCATTGCAAATAGTTCAATATATAAGCACGATAACGCTACTAAAACTCGTTGCCCAAATTGCGATAAATTCTTGTTAGAGGTTAGTGGAAAAAAGGGCAAGATGTTAGTTTGCCAAGATAGGGAATGCGGTTACAGAAAGTCTTTGTCATTTTTAACTAATGTTCGTTGCCCTACCTGTCATAAGCAACTTGAAATTTTTGGCGAGAATGAAAAACGAATATATATTTGCCCATGTGGGTTTAGAGAAAAATATGAACGATTTAATGAGAAAATGCAGGAAAATAAAAATAGTAGCTCAAAAAGAGATGTTGCAAACTATATGCAAAGCCAAAAATCACAAAATAGCGGAAATACGGCTATGAAAGCGGCACTTGAAGCGGCTTTAAAAGAATTTAAATAAATATTGCTTTCAAAAAAAAATAAGGAGAATGATAAAATGGAAATATCAAATGAAAAACGCCTTGCAGTTCTTATAGATGCCGATAATGTTAGCTATAAGAATGTTAAGCCTATTATGTCCGAAATAGCAAAATACGGCATTCCGACATACAAAAGAATTTATGGGGATTGGACGATGCCAAATTTAGCAGGTTGGAAAAACATACTTTTGGATAGCGGAATTATTCCAATTCAACAATATGGCTACACCACAGGAAAAAGTTCAACCGATTCTGCTATGATTATTGATGCTATGGATATTCTTTATTCAAGTAATATTGATGGTTTTTGCATTGTTTCAAGCGATAGTGATTTTACAAGACTTGCGTTAAGATTAAGAGAGGCAGGGAAAATCGTTATTGGAATAGGCGAAAAAAAGACACCTAGTCCATTTATTGCCGCTTGTGAAAAATTCATTTATACAGAGATTATTGAACCAGAAGAAAAGCCTTCAAAATCAGTTTCAAAGGCTAAAATTATTGAGCAACAAACATCTTCAATCAATAACGATTTAAAAACAATATCAATTTTAATTGAAAACACAATTAATGATATTGCAGATGATGATGGCTTTGCATTTTTGGGCGATGTTGGTAATATGCTTGCAAAAATACAGCCTGATTTTGATAGTAGAAATTACGGCTTTAAAAAAATCAGTCAACTAATAGTTAGCCTTAATAAATTTGATGTTGAGGACAGAAAATTACCAAATCAATCTACAAAACTATTGTATGTAAAAAATAGAAGTAATTGATAAGTAATAAGTAACAAGGAACAAGTAACAAGTAACAGGTAACAATTAAATGGCTCTATTAAAAAATTTCTCGCTCCTCATTTCTCATTCCTCACTCATCATTGTTTAAACTATTAATTATTGGAGGCACATTATAAATGATTTTTGTTTCGGAAGTTAGTCTTATGTTTAGTGGCAGAAAACTATTTGATGATGTAAATGTTAAATTTACTCATGGAAACTGCTATGGAATTATTGGTGCTAACGGTGCGGGAAAGACCACTTTTTTAAAAATTCTCTCTAATGAACTTGAACCTTCTACCGGCGAAGTATTTGTAACACCAGGTGAAAGGCTTGCAGTTTTAGAGCAAAACCATTTTAAATTTGATGAATTTACCGTTTTAGACACAGTAATAATGGGGCATAAAAGGCTTTACGATATAATGAAGAATAAAGAAACCCTATATGCAAAAGAAGATTTTAATGACGATGATGGCATTTTAGCAGGAGCCTTAGAAAATGAGTTTTCGGAGTTAAATGGTTGGGAAGCAGAAAGTGAAGCCGAAAAGCTATTAACGGGTTTAAATATTGGCACTACCTTACATCAAAAATATATGAAGGAACTTAGCGGCGATGAAAAAGTTAAGGTGCTTTTAGCACAAGCCCTTTTTGGCAACCCTCATATTTTATTACTTGATGAGCCTACAAATCATCTTGATTTTAGAACAATTAATTGGCTTGAAAACTTTTTAATGGATTATGAAAACACTGTAATAGTTGTTTCTCATGACCGACATTTTTTAAATAAAGTATGCACTCATATGCTGGATATTGACTTTGGCAAGGCAAATTTAGTTGTTGGCAACTATGATTTTTGGTATGAATCAAGCCAATTTGCACAAAGGCTTCTTTCAGACCAAAACAAGAAAAAGGAAGAAAAAGTTAAAGAATTGCAAGCCTTTATTGAACGATTTTCTGCCAATGCTTCAAAGGCTAAGCAGGCTACTTCACGAAAGAAAATGCTTGAAAAAATTACAATTGAGGATATTAAACCTTCTTCAAGGCGGTATCCGTTTGTAGGCTTTACTCCAGAAAGAGAAGCTGGAAAAGATATATTATTTGTAGAAAGGCTAAGCAAAACAATTAATGGCGAAAAGGTGTTAAACAATGTTTCATTTACAGTTAACAAGGATGATAAAATCGTTTTATTATCAAGAAATGAACTTGCAAAAACAACACTTCTGCAAATTTTAATTGGAGAAATAAAGCCCGATGAGGGTAGTTTTAAATGGGGAGTTACCACTTCCCGTGCTTATTTACCAAGGGACAATACTTCGTATTTTATAAAAAAAGAATATAATATGATTGATTGGCTAAGGCAATACTCGCCCGACTTACACGAAAGTTTTGTAAGGGGCTTTTTGGGCAAAATGTTATTTAGTGGCGATGAACCTTTAAAAAGTATAACAGTTTTAAGCGGTGGAGAAAAAATGCGTTGTATGTATTCTAAACTTATGCTTTCTTATGCAAATGTTTTACTGCTTGACGAACCTACCAATCATTTGGATTTAGAGTCCATTACCGCCGTAAATAATGGACTATGTGCCTTTAAAGGAACAATGCTTTTTACCTCACATGACCATAAATTTATAGACACAATTTCAAACAGAGTAATAGAAATTACTCCAATAGGAGTAAGCGACAACCTTTGCACCTTTGATGAATTTTTAGATAATGAAGAATTGCATAATAAAATTGATAAAATGTATGAGATTTAAAGATAACTGAATATAAAAAAAGAGTTTTGAAATTTATTTTTATTCCTCTAATTTTTTAAGCATTTCAATTTCATCTTTTCTCAGCTCAATAACAGAGTCTTTAATAATTTTTACCTCGTCTTTATAAAAAAGTTTAGGAATATTGTCTCCATCTAAACGAACCTTTAACTTGCCCTGCAAAACATCAATATTGGTTACAATTCCATTACCCAAAGGAGTAGAAACAATCGCATCTACCTTTGGAATATTTTTTAATAATTGTTCATACCCCTCCTGCTCAAAATTTAGGCAACACATAAGTCGCCCACAGGTGCCACTAATTTTAGCAGGGTTCAAAGAAAGGCCTTGCTCTTTTGCCATTTTAATTGAAACGGTGCTAAATTCACCTAAAAAAGTTGAACAACAAAAAGTTTTTCCGCAAATTCCTAGGCCACCCAACATTTTGGCTTCATCTCTAACGCCAATTTGTCTTAGCTCAATTCGAGTTCTAAAAACACTTGCCAAATCCTTTACAAGTTCACGAAAATCAACTCTTCCTTCTGCTGTAAAATAAAACAATACTTTATTATTATCAAAAGTAAACTCAACATCCACTAAATGCATTTCAAGTTTATGTTTTTGAATCATTTTTTCGCAAGTTACAAATGCTTCTTTTTCCTTATTTAAGTTTTCCAGTGCTTTTTTTTGGTCCTCTTCAGTTGCTTTGCGGATAACTTCTTTTAAAGGAGAAACAATTTTTTCGTCCTCAACCTCACGATTTTCCATAACAACTTCGCCATATTCAATACCTCTGGCAGTTTCAACAATAACAAATTCTCCCTTCAAAAATTTAAGGTTTTTAGGGGAAAAATAATAAGTCTTGCCAACTCTTTTAAATCTAACTCCGATAATCTCGGTCAATGTACTTCCTCCCAACATTTAGCAAAAAACGAATTTGTCCACAAACTAAAGTTGCAACTTTGCTCTAAAGCATTAATTGTTTCAATTGTGTAATCCATTAACTTTAAAATTTGCCTATTAGTCATTTTATCCGAAAACAAAGAAATATTCAACCTTCTATCAAAAAAAATTAAATTATTTTCATTTCTTGAAATTTTATAAACAGAAATATCTCTTAAAAATGTATATAAAACCTCTAAAAACTCTGAATATTTATCTCTTTCTTTTCCAGCACATTTATCACTAAGCAAAATAAAATCATATTCCTTTTGGTTTAGCAAGACTTCAAAAAAACTATCACACAAGCCCTTTGTTTTATTTTTACTGTTATCCTTTAAAATGTTTAATGCTTTACCTATTAAGCCTTCACTAAACCTAACTGCTTCGGATATTTTTTCTTGTTTTGCATTAATATTTAAATCTTTTATGTAATTTAAGACTTGCATTTCTTTAACAGGCGTTAACGAAAGTTTAACACAGCGGGAAACAACAGTGGGAATAAGATGGTATCCGTCTTCCATAATAAATATAAAAGCAACAAATGGGGGAGGTTCCTCAATTGATTTTAAAAGCACATTTTGAGCAAGAGGGGTTATAAGATGAGCATTTTGAAAAACATAAACCTTTTTAACAGCCTCATTAGGTGAAATATAAATGTCCTTGCAAAGTTCTCTAATTTCTTCTACTCCAATTGATTTTTTATCTTTTAAAAGGTCTACATTAATAATGTCTGGATGTGATTTATTAATAACCTTTTTACAATCTCTACAAATGCCACAAGGCTTGTTATTCTCACTTGTGCATACAATTGAACTCGCCAAAATAGTGGAAAGTGTGTGCCTTCCAGAGCCAATGTTACCCTCTATTAAATAACTATGGCTTAGTTTTTCGCTATCAATTGTAGCTTTTAAATTTTCCTTTAATATTTCATTGCCAATTAAGTCATCTAATAAATTAATCAAATTTTTTCAAACCTTTCAACATTTAAAACAAATATAGTTGCACCGCCAACAGTAACATCAATAGGCTCAGATGGGTAAATATCAGTTCCAATAGAGGAAGAAACCAGCATTTCGGTTCTTTTACTGCTAAACTTTTCAATAATAGATAAAACATTATCCACCTTATTATCGTCAATACCAATAAGATAAGTAATATTACCCGCCATTAAAAACCCACCTGTTGTGGAAAGTTTTGTAACAGAAAAGCCTGCCTTTGTAAGTTCTTTTTGGACTTCAGCCCCGTCATCTTTGTTAATTATTGCCATTATTAGTTTCATAAGGTTTTCTCCTTTCTATTCACTTATATAGTAACAAATACTTCACTTATATTTTCCCTTTTCAAAATTTCAATTACATTGTCATCAATTATTTCACCGGCAATAATAATTGGCACAGATGGAGGGTAAACAATAATATTTTGTGCAATTATTCGCCCTTTACTACTATTTATATTCGTTCTTTCACTATTTGAAAATAAAGCCTTTCTAATGGACATTGCCCTTTTAGGTTTAATAAGAGAAAAGGACTTATTAATTATGTTTTCTTTTTTGCTAATAGTTTTTAAAGATTTTAGCCCTAAAATAAGTTTTTCTAAATCGCTTTGCTTGTCTAATAGTGAAAAAATTAGCACAATATTTCGCTGGTCCGCCATTTCACACGCAATATTTTGAGAATATAAATATTCATATGCTTTATGTCCGTTTATTCCTAAATTTGCTGTGCAAATTGTAAGCCTCGTATTATCGCAGTTTTTAGTGTCAAGGTAAACATAACCTAAATGGGATAACTCTTTTTTTAAATACTCTATATTTTCAAACAGTCTTTTATATAATTCTTGCCCGTTTTTCTCGCAATATTCCCTTGCATAGTCAAGAGATGCCATAATTAAATAGGACGGGCTTGTGGAACTAAACATTTGTAATTTTAGCAAAGACAGTTGCCTTGTAATATCACAATTAATATGCAAAAATGCCCCGCCTGTTAAAACAGGCAAAGTTTTATGTGCAGAATCGCAAACAATATCGGCTCCTTGCGAGTTAGGGTGTTCTTTGCCATTATCAATAAATGCTAAATGAGTTCCGTGAGAATTATCTACCAAAAGCAAAATGTTATGCTTTTTGCAAACCTCAGATATTCCTTTAATATCCGCCATTAAACCATAGTAATTTGGGCTTGTAACAAAAACACAAGAGGGGTTTTTAGTGCTTTTTATCGCCCTTTCAACCTGTTCCTTTGTAGGCGGAATTGGAATATTAAAATTATCAACATAATCATTATATAAAAATTTTGGCTTTAAATCAAGTAGAGCAAAAGCATCAATTACACTTGAATGGCAAAACCTATCGGCAATTATGTTTTTACTCTTTACTGAGCCTAACGCAAGCATTGCCTTAACACAAGAAGACGCTCCCGTAGTGCAAAAACAAGTCGCCTTGCTAAAAAAGGCTTTTGCCGCTAAATTCTCAGCTTTTCCTATTACATCATTTGAGATATATAAATTATCACTGTCTGGTAGTTCAGTAATATCATAAGGGAATACATCGTCCAAAAAACTGCCTATGCCCTTTCCCTTGTGCGAGGGCATACAAAAACGGGTTTTATTTTTTTTAGCAAAATCGGTTAAAAACGAATATAGCGGAGTTGGCATAAAAAACCACCTTTTCAGAAGTCAGAGGTCAGAAGACAGAGGTCAGAGGTCAGAAATCAGAAATCAGAATACTGACAACTGACAACTGATAGCTGATAGCTGATAACTGATTCAGAGGTCAGATTTCCTTTATCCTTTAAACAATTATAAACTTAATTTAAATAAAAGTCAATTATGTATTAACCACAGGGCAAGAGCACACAAAAAAAGCAGTTGTCATTGCATAACCGACACCGCAGTGTCGTCCTGAGGCGTATCCCGACGAAGGAGCCCGTGGCAATCTCATTGTTAATTAGAAATGAGAAACTAATTGTCATTGCGAACGAAGTGTGGCAATCTCATTGTTAATTAGAAATGAGAAACGAATTGTCATTGCGAACGAAGTGTGGCAATCTCATTGTTAATTAGAAATGAGAAAC
>CAZFQD010000015.1:0-1656 GCA_964520885.1 uncultured Oscillospiraceae bacterium
CTCGCAATGACAACAAAATTTATTCCCTCTTAATTAATCGTGTAATTTGGCAAGCCAAACATCCCGCTCCGTAGCCATTATCAATATTGACAACTCCAATGCCTTCAGCACAAGAATTAAGCATAGTTAATAAAGGTGCTAATCCGTTAAAAGAAGCACCATATCCAACACTTGTTGGAACTGCTATAACAGGTTTACTTGTAAGCCCTGCTACTACTCCTGCCAAAGCACCCTCCATACCTGCAACTGCTATTATTACATCTGCCTTTTCAATTAAGTGCATATTTGAAAATAGTCGGTGTATTCCTGCAACTCCAACATCATAAATCTTAATTATCTCATTTCCATTAACCTTAGCGGTAATTGCGGCTTCCTCTGCTATTCCAATATCCGAAGTTCCACCTGTAACAATTGCAATTGTTCCATATTTTTTTGAAACTTCAGTAGGATTTAGAATAATCATCTTGGCTTCTTTATTATATTCAAAATTAATGCTTAGTTTTTGTAATTCTATATGTATTTCCTCGGTAACCTTAGTAAATAAAACATTTGGAGTTTTCTTGTCAGCAAAATGTGTGGCTATACTCACCACTTGTTCAGGAGTTTTTGAAAAACAAAAAACCGCTTCATTAAAACCTCGCCTTAGTTTTCGGTGATGGTCTATTTTTGCTATTCCAATATCTTCATATGGCAACTGAGTTAATTGTTCTTTTGCAGTTTCAACTGAAATTTTACCCGACTTTACACTATTTAATAAGTCCGTTAGCTCCATATTTACACTTCCTTGTTTTTGGCGGAACGCATAAAATGCGTTCCCTACATTTTAATTATTGAAATTAGTTTCTACTTAAACTCCACTTATTTTTATACCTAAAATTTATTCTCCTTAACAACAACAAAAATTGTTGCAAATTCGGTTTCAAATAGTTTCTCAATTTGAAGTCCCGCTGTAATTATACATTTTTTTATTTGTTCAATTGTATCAGGAAAAATCTTGATTTTGCGGTTTCCCATATCTATAATTTTACTTTGGTTTTTATCTATTGACAATACAAATCGACCGTTAGTGTTTAGCAAACTTGCCACTTTGGTAATAGCCATTTGCTTTTCTTGAATGTGCATAAAAGTAAGAGAGGAATATATTACATCAAACTTGCTATCAAACACATAGCTCATAAAGTTATCACAAATGAGAATGATATTATCAAAGCTTTTAAGATTTTGTTTAGCTCGTGCAATAGGCTTTGTCGATATATCTATGCCAACAAAACTTTTGCATTTACCGCAAACTTTCAAAGCTAATCTACCTGTGCCAACACCTATTTCAAGCACAGTTTTATTGGCAGTGAGTTGTAACTCATTAATGAATGCCTGTCCATCCCATTTGTTCATATATTCTTTTAAAGGCGATAAATCAAGGACAGGATCATTGTTTTCGTCAATAAGACTGTCATAGTGGTTAATTACTTCTCTCATATAACTCTTTCTCCTTTATATAAAATGCTCTATCCCAAATTAAACATTTATTTATCCTTGTTTTTGGCGGAACGCATAAAATGCGTTCCCTACATTTTAATTATTGAGATCCTTCGTTACACTCAGGATGACAATTAATATTTATTAAAACAAAGCATTTCCTTTAGTTCTCGGAAATGG
>CAZFQD010000015.1:1756-26812 GCA_964520885.1 uncultured Oscillospiraceae bacterium
TTTATTTCCTTTGGATAATCGGTAACAAAAACAGGTTTATTAAATATTTGCTCGGTTAAATATCTTTCGTGTTCGGTTTGCAAATCGCAACCCCAAAAAACAGGAAATTCAAATTTCCACTTTTCCTTTTCCAAAATTTCTATTGCCTTTGTATAGGTAATGTGTTCAAAATCGCTTTCTATAATTAATTTTAATCTATTTAGCAATCCATTGTCAATAAATTGATTGAAAAATTCCAACTCATCAGAACAATTTTTCAAAACATAACCTATAACATATTTTAGCATATTTTCTGCCAAATTCATATCATCATTTAAATCAGAAAATGCTATTTCGGGTTCAATCATCCAAAATTCCGCACTATGGCGAGCAGTATTAGAATTTTCCGCTCTAAATGTTGGACCAAAAGTATATATTTTAGAAAATGCTAAAGCAAAACATTCGCCATTTAACTGCCCCGAAACCGTTAAATTAGTTTGTTTTGAGAAAAAATCATTATTAAAATCAATATTGCCCTCATCATTTATTGGAATATTGTTTAAATCAAGGGTTGTTACCTTAAACATCTCCCCTGCTCCCTCACAATCACTCCCTGTGATTATTGGTGTATGAACATTTACAAAACCATTCTCATTAAAAAACTTATGCAAAGCAAAAGAAACTACAGAACGCACTCTAAAAACCGCTGAAAAAGTATTGGTTCGAGGGCGAATATGTGCTAAAGTTCTTAAAAATTCAAATGAATGTCTTTTATTTTGCAAAGGATATTCAGGAGTTGAATGCCCTTCAATATAAATATCGGTTGCTTTTATTTCATAACTTTGCTTTGCTTGCGGAGTTAAGCAAATATTACCTTTTACAGTAATTGCAGAACCATTATTTAATTTAGATATTTCTAAGAAATTTTCTAAATTATCTTCAAATACAATTTGAGTTGATTTAAAACAACTTCCGTCATTTAATTCTATAAAACCAATTTTATTTGAACTTCTAATATTTTTTATCCAACCGCAAACGAAAATTTCATTTTTAGAAAAATCATTTATGTTTTCATTTAATTTTTTTAAAGAAATAAAATTCATATCTTCACCTTTTTTTTACGGAACGCATACAATGCGTTCCCTACATTTTTTTGAGATTGCTTCGCTTTGGCTCGCAATGACAGCAAAGAGGACAGATGCAAGAAACAGAATTGTAACTTGTTACCTGTTACCTGTTACCTGTTACTTGTTACTTGTTATAGCGACTTCAAATACTGAATCTCTTTATCATCAAGCATTCTATAAGCACCTAATTTTAAATGCCCTAATTGTAGTTTACCCACGCAAATTCTTTTTAATAATAAAACTTCAAGTGAAACAGCTTCGCACATTCTTCTAATTTGGCGATTTTTACCCTCTCTAATTGTGAATGTTAAAATTGTCCTGTCCTCTTTTTCTGTTTTAACCTTAACCTCAGCAGGCATTGTATTATATCCATCATCAAGGGTTACACCATTTCTTAACTGTTTTAATTGCTCTAATGAAGGAATACCTTTTACAGTAACTCTATAAACCTTTGAAATGTGTTTTGATGGATGTGTTAAGGTGTTTGCAAGTTGTCCATCATTGGTTAAAATTATTAACCCTTCACTTTCCCTGTCCAATCTGCCAACTGGGAAAACTCGTGCAGTAATACCCTTAGTTAAATCAACAACGCATTTTCTACCTGCTTCATCGCTAAGGGTTGTTACATAACCTCTCGGTTTATTCACTATAAAATATGAATAAGGCATCGGCTTATATCTAATAACTTTATTATCAACATATATTCTGTCTTTTTCAGGGTCAATTTTATCCCCTATTTTAGCTATTATATTATTTATCTTTACTTTTCCTTTTTTAATAAGTTCTTCTGCTGTTCTTCTTGAGCAAACATTGCTTAAAGCTAAAAACTTTTGCAATCTCATTTTTTCCATTTTTTTCTCCTAACTGTTATTAAATATATTTTACTTTATTTATATTAAAACAGCAAGGTTTTTTTGTTTTTTATTTAAGACTATTAACAATAATTCTTAAGTATCTTTTGAATTTCAAATTATATTTTTCTTTTGGGGCGAATTCAATATCTTTTTTTGATACTAAATCACTTTTTGAAACCTCAAAACCGTTTTTAATAATTACTAATTTCCCAATTACCTGATTTTCTTTAATTGGTGCATAAACAAATTCTGGCAACTCTATTCTTCTTATATAACTGTCATCATTGTCTATTTTAGTTATGCTAAGGGGCAAAGCATTAGTTAATAAAATTGTTTTTTCAGTTCCTCCTACCACATTTACACTAAAATTTTCTTGCATAGCCTTTAATATTTCAACTTTTTGGACCCTTGTAAAAGAATAATCAAGCATTCTTTTATGGTCTTGCCAATCATTTGGTGCATTTAAAGTTACTGCTATTAATCTAACTCCATCTCTTGTGGCAGAAGAAACAAGACATCTTCCTGCCTCTTTTGTCCAGCCTGTTTTTACACCGTCGCAGCCTATATATAAAGATAGTAACTTATTGTGGTTGTTTAAATATCTTGCATTTTTAATTCCATTTAAGGAAACTTTGACTTTTTTAGATGATACTATTTTTCTAAATTCCTCAAATTTAAAAGCCTCTCTTGTAATTAATGCTAATTCAAATGCAGTTGTAAAATGTTGACCCGCTGGCAATCCAGAAGGGTTTTTAAAAATAGTGTTTTTTAGATTTATATCTTTTGCATAATCATTCATTTTCTTCACAAATTTTTCTTGATTACCACTAACAGCAATAGCAAGTGCCTTTGCTGCATCATTCCCTGATGTAATTAAAAGTCCATTTAGTAGTTCTAAAATTGAAAGTTGTTCTCCCTCTTTTAAGTACATTGAAGAGCCTTCAATTTTTGTTGCTTCTATTGGTATTTTAAATAATTTATTTAGGTTTTTCTCATATTTTAAAACTGTTAATGCAGTCATAATTTTTGTGGTGCTTGCCATTGGCATTTTGGCGTTTTCATCCTTTGCAAAAAGAATTGCTCCGCTTTTTTCTTCAATAACAATAGCACTTTTTGAAGAAACTTGTGGCTGAGCAAAGATAAAAGTTCCACTAAATATTATAATAGTTATAATAAACGATATTATTTTTTTCATCAAATCAACCCTTTCATAAAATTATATGAGATTTTGTTTAATCTATGAAATATTTTCAAAGGAATTGTTGAAAAATTTAATTAATTGGGATATAATTATAAAAAACATATTTAAAAAATCCAAAAAATAGAAAAGGAGGATTTGATATGAAATCAACCTTAAAAGGACCGAAAACATTTTTATTGGTGGTTTTTGTTATTTTATTTGTGATTTTTACCAATATGCTCTTGACCACCATAATACTCAATGGGACTTTATTCTCAACTAATTTTTTTAATAATACCTTTGACAAAAATATCAAGTCACAGAATATTGAGAAACTTATTTACAATTTTACTGACAATTTGGATAACTTTTTACCACTAAGTGAAAAAGATAAAGAAATGCTTAAGAATGGGACGGCTTCTTTAGAACTCAAAAAGCAAGTACTTGAATACAAAACATTGTTGAAAGACACAATTGATGCTCAATCACTTGCAATTGAGGCACAGCACCTCGCAAAGGGCAGTTTTGCATATTTAACTCACAACAGTGACAATTTACCTATTGTCAACATTAAGCCGTTGAAAAGTGCTCTTGTTGAAGTCTTTACAAATCAAGTCATTGCTAATAGTGGTCAATCATTAAAAAAATTTGAAACCATAATTAAAGTAATTGAAAAAACTTCAGGTGGTATTATTTTAAATGGTGAAATTAACGAAAAAGCTGTGGACCAATTTATGAATAATCAACAGTTTTCAGCTTTGGAAATAAAAAGAGAAATTGCTGAAAAAATACTTGAGAAAATTGGAAACAACCAGGCAAATGTCTTAGATAGCAAAGAATTGTTTGAATTTACCGTGAAAACTTTGATTGAAGATAAGATTGAAATGACTGAAATGAAGGATGAGTTGGATTTAAATTTGCTCTTCAATAAAGTTTTTAATAGTGATGTAAATCCCGTGTCTGGCTTTAGTGTGATGCTCAATGATATACGAGATAATATTTTTAAAATGAATCTGATTATCCTATTATTGTTATTATTGATAATTGCTACCATTGCTTATAAACCCAAAAGCATTCTGCGTTGGATTGGAATCCCATTGATTGTTTCAGGGACATTATTCTTAATTCCCTCTGTTTTATCTATGTTTCTAAACAAATTAATTATTAAGCAATTTCCTGATCTTTTTACCCAAGGCAATCAATCTGATTTTCTATTTTTAAAGGAATGGATGATAAACTATGTAGCACAAGTTTCTACATATATGCTCTTACTGAGTTTAGCCATTATAATAATAGGTATTACACTTGTAATCTGTGCTCACTTTATCGGCAAAGGCAAAAAAGTCACTCAGGACGCAATAGACAGTCCTACAAGTAATACTAAGAAAATTGTTATGGTTTGCAGGGTAATCACTGTGGTAGTTCTTGTTGCCGCCATATCTTTTATAATGGTTTTATATGGCAAGGCTATTTCAAAGCATTCACAGGAATACATAAACATTGTAAAAACTACAACAAATCAACAAGAAAAAATTAGCTTAGACAAGATATTGGGAGAGATGTTGGGAGCAAATACTTTTGATGAGATAGTAAATTCAAAAATTATAAAATGATTTATAAATTTGTGTATTGGAGAAAATAATGAATTTAGAAGAAAAAACCGTCAAAAAAAAATATATTTTTAACGGCAAATTAATTAATTTAAGAAAAGATAAAGTTTTATTACCAAATGGAAATACGGCGAGCCGTGAAGTTGTTGAACATAGTGGAGGGGTTTCCATAGTGGCAATAAATGATAATAGAGAGGTTTTATTAGTTAAACAGTTTCGTTATCCATATAAAGAATGTTTGCTTGAAATTCCTGCCGGAAAAATTAACAAAGGCGAAAACCCTTTGGAATGTGGAATTAGAGAATTAAAAGAAGAAACAGGTGCGACCGCAAAAAATATTATTTCCTTAGGTGAAATATATCCGTCTCCCGGTTATTGCGATGAAATTATTTATATATATTTAGCAACCAACTTAAAAATTCAAGATGTTAATCCTGATGAGGATGAATTTTTAGAAAATATTTCTCTACCATTTGAAACAGCATTAAAAATGGCACAAAACGGAGAAATTAAGGATGCAAAAACTGTAATCGGACTTTTTAGAGCAGAAAAAATGATTTGAGATAAAACTATTTACTTTGGGTATAATATATAGGAGTTGTTTATGAGTAGGGTTAGTGATAAAAAAGATAAGATACTAAAATTCATTGAAAACAAGTATTCACAAGATGGTATTCCCCCTTCTGTTAGAGAAATTGCTAAAGCTGTGGGGCTTAGTTCCACAAGTTCTGTTCAGGCACATTTAAATGTTCTACTCAAAGAAGGATTAATTTATAAAGATAATAATAAAAGTCGTTCCTTAATCCCTGCTAATTTTGAAAGTGTGGTAATGATACCAATAATTAGGCGAGTTACTGCAGGACAACCCATTTTAGCAACAGAAAACTTTGAAGGCTATTTATCTGTTCCTTATTCATTATCAAAAGGCAATGAACTTTTTGCTTTAACTATAAAAGGCGACAGTATGAAAAACGCCGCCATTTTGGACAATGACACTGTAATTGTTAAAAGCACTCCAATAGCAGAAAACTGGGATATAGTTGTTGCTTTAATTGATGATGAAGCAACAGTAAAACGATTTTTCAAACAAGATGATAAATTTATTTTAAAGCCGGAAAATGAAAACTATGAGCCAATAGTATTAAATGAACTTACTATTTTAGGTAAAGTTATAGCTGTTATAAGATATTATTAAATTTTAGGAGGAAAGCAAAATGGAACTTAAAGGTTCAAGGACAGAAGCTAACTTAATGTCGGCATTTGCTGGGGAAAGTATGGCAAGAAACAAGTATACTTATTTTGCATCAGTGGCAAAAAAAGAGGGCTACGAACAAATAAGTGCAATATTCTCCGAAACTGCTGATAATGAAAAGGAACATGCGAAAATGTGGTTTAAGATATTAGGTCATTTAGACACCACGACTGAAAACTTAAAAACTGCGGCTGATGGTGAACATTATGAATGGGCTGTCATGTATTCAGACTTTGCAAAAGAAGCAAAACAAGAGGGATTTGACAATATTGCAAAACTTTTTGAATTAGTTGCCGAAATTGAAAAATCCCATGAGCAAAGATATTTAGATTTATTGCAAAATCTTAATACTAATATGGTATTTGCAAAAGAAAACGAACAAGTTTGGCGTTGTCGCAACTGTGGACATATTCATACAGGAAAGCAAGCTCCCGAAGTTTGTGCTTTTTGCAATCATCCAAAAGCATATTTTGAATTAGAACAAAAAAATTATTAATAGCTTTTTAATGAATAAAAGGGGCTGTATCAAAACAAAAATAAATAGTAAAACACAAAGAGAGATTCTTCGCTTTTGCTCAGAATGACCCCCATTTTGTCATTCTGAGGGGATTTATCCCCGAAGAATCTCTTAATTCCTGTTCAATATTTTTTATTTTAATTGTTTTGATACAGCCCCTTCTTTATTGCTTTCTTCTCGTTTAAAACAAGAGTTGAGTGTAGCACATAAATTTTTATCAATTAATAAAATTGTTTATTATTGTCGTCATCATCATATTGTTCATTCTCTAAATTTTCTATAAATTCAATTCTTTGCTTTTCTGCTTTTTTCTTTAAAGCATTAGAAATAATATATATCAATAATAAAATAATTATAACAATAAATATGATAAGAAAATAAATAAATCTTTCGTTAACATTATTTAATCTTGTTTTAAGACTTTCGACTTCTTTAGTAAGTTGTCTGTTTAATTCATCAATGTCTACTATATTTGAAATGGTATCATCAGTAACTTTATTTACATTAACAACATACTCCATAACGGTAAACTTATCCGGAGCAGTAACTTGAATAGACACTCTATTCTTGCCTTCTTTTAATTCTTTATCTCCAATTATACTAACTGTTGCATCTGTTTCTTGTGTTAAATAATTAATATTAATATCAGATATATCCCCAACTAATTTAGCACTATACAACTTATTTTCCGAACTAAATTCTGGGGATAAAGACATATTTTCTATAGACAAACTTGAAAGTTTAGCATTATCAGATAATATTTTTCCTATATAAACTTTTAAAGGTGCTTCTATTCCAATTTTATCATCATAAATTATTTCAGGATTAGTAGGGTGAATAAAGCCTGATGAATCGTTTAGAATAGCAAATTCTGCCGTTTGTTCTTGTGCAATATCTTTCGCTTTAAAACTTAAATATGCAATACTATTTGTATTAGCAGAAAGCACACTATTAGGTGTATTACTTATAATACTTAAAGTAATAACTTTTAAATCAATATTATTAACCTTAATATCCGAGGTAATTGCAGTAAAATCAAAATTTTCAGTAATTGAATCTGATTTATCTAATCTAAATAAATCAAATAATTTTGGGTTATAAGAAATTTTTAATTGTCCAATGCCTCCTAAACCTTCTGGAGCAGTAACAGAAAGATTGGAAAAATCAACATTTATTATTAACTCTTGACGAGGGCTTATAAGAGCTACCCCCGAAAGTTTAATTGTTGCCGAAATGGCACAAATAGGCATAACCGAAAAGATTGATAATAAAATTAAAATAATAAAAAGACTACATTTAAACTTCGTTTTCATATCTTATAATTCGCTCCAAATAATTATTTATTTGCATTTTTTATATCCTGCAAACATAATTTGCATACATTTCTACCTTTATAAGTAATAACTTCATTTTTCTCTCCACACAATATGCAAGATGGGATATATTTTTTAACTAACACACAACCATTATCATCAACAAACATTTCGACTGGGTCTTTTATTTCTAATTTTAGTGTCTTTCTTAAACTCATAGGCAATACAATTCTACCAAGTTCATCAATCTTTCTAACAGTACCAGTTGATTTCATCATAATCTCTTCACTCCTTCAAAGTATAATTTAATTATATTATAAGGTATTTAGATTATTTTGTCAATATTTATGTATAAATTTTGTAAATTTTTTAAATATATTCAGTGATTGGGTAAATAAAACAAGATTTATTTAAAATATTTTACTCCTGATTCAAATATTTTTTGATTTTTATTCCCTTCAATATTTTTTGCCACAAAATCTCCAATTCGTTCACTATGTGCCATTTTACCTAATATTCTGCCATCTAAACTTGTTATACCTTCTATTGCACAAATTGATGAATTTGGATTATATGAAATGTCCATTGAGGGCTTACCATGTAAATCAACATATTGAGTTGCAATTTGACCATTTAATGCTAATTTGTTAATTAGTTCATTACTTGCTATAAATCGTCCTTCGCCATGAGAAATAGGGACTGTATGAATTTCTCCTAATTCACAAAGGCTAAACCAAGGAGATAAATTACTGCAAATTTTTGTTCTAACCATCATTGACTGATGTCTACCTATAGAATTACAAGTCAAGGTTGGACAATCACTATTCATTTCTCTAATTTGCCCATAAGGAACTAAGCCCAACTTAATTAGTGCTTGAAAACCATTGCAAATACCTAACATCAAGCCATCTCGTTTATAAAGCAAATTATTAATTGCCTCTTTCAATTTATCATTTCTGAAAAAAGCACAAATAAATTTACCAGAACCATCAGGTTCATCTCCACCTGAAAAACCACCGGGAAGCATTATAATTTGAGAATTACTGATAGCTTTTTCAACAACAATTAAAGATTGATTAAGAGAGTTGGCATTTAGATTATTAATAACTATAATTTCGCATTGAGCTCCTGCATTTTCAAAACACTTTGCAGTATCGTATTCGCAATTTGTGCCAGGAAATACAGGTATTAAAACCTTTGGTTTCGCCGTCTTTATAGATGGGGCTTTTATATTTTTATTGTTAAATTTAAATTCTTGAGTATTTTTTTTATTATCAGCAATCTTTACAGGAAATATTTCTTCTAAAGGTGCTTCCCATTTTTTTTGAATTTGCTTTAAAGTTAATTCTACATTATTAAAAATAATATTTTCTTGGCTTACAGTTTTGCCTATTAAAACTGCATCAACAATTTTAACATCAGTTTCAACTATAAATCCTCCATAGAAAAATTTAAAGACTTCTTTAAAATCAAAACAACTTTCAAAACTAAAGCCTATATTATTTCCTAAGCACATTTTGGTTATCGCTTCGCAAATTCCACCATCTGAAATTGCCCAGCAAGACAATACCTTGCCTTCTATAATAAGTTTGTTTAATTTATTAAATAACAATAATAATTTTTCAAAATTGAATTGATAGTCTTTTTCAAGTTCTGGCTTTAATAAATAAACAAAACTTCCTGCCTTTTTAAACTCTGAAGTTATCAAAGTTTCAGCATTAATAATTGAAACTGCAAATGAAACAAGAGTTGGAGGCACATCAATATCCTCAAAACTACCAGACATAGAATCCTTGCCACCAATTGCTCCAATTCCCAATTTAAGTTGAGCAGTCATTGCTCCTAAAAGTGCTTCAAAAGGCATTCCCCATCTCAAAGGGTCGTTTTTGGTTCTCTTGAAATACTCTTGCATAGTTAACCACATTTTATCTAAACTACAGCCAACAGATACTAATTTTGAAACAGATGATACGACTGAATAAACAGCTCCTAAAAAAGGACTTTTTTCAGAAATATAAGGGTTAAAACCATAAGCCATTACAGAGCAAGTATTGGTTTCTCCATTTAAAACCGGAAGTTTTGAAGCCATTACTTGAACTTCTGAAAGTTGATTTTTACCACCATAAGGCAATAAAACACTCCCTGCTCCAATAGTGCTATCAAATCTTTCTACTAAACCTTTTTGCGAGCAAATATTTAAATCACTTATTAAATTTAACCATTTTTCTTTATAGTCATTTCCTTTTACTTCAATATTGTTTATATTTATTAAATTATTGTTTAATATTTTAACATTTGTGCTTTTTTCGGCACCATTAGAATTTAAAAACTCTCTTGAAATATTCACAATAGTTTTTTTATTCCAATTCATTTTAAGCCTTGTTTCTTTAGTAACAACTGCAACTAAAGTTGCCTCTATATTTTCCTCATTTGCATAAGAAATGAATTTATTTGCATCTTCTTTTCTAACAACAACCGCCATTCTCTCTTGACTTTCACTAATAGCAAGTTCAGTTCCATCTAAGCCTTCATATTTTTTTGGAACAGCATTTAAATCAATAATTAAGCCGTCGGCTAATTCGCCAATAGCAACTGATATACCACCAGCCCCAAAATCATTGCATCTTTTTATTAGTTTTGTAACGCTTTCTTTTCTAAATAGTCGTTGAATTTTTCTTTCTTCAGGTGGATTTCCCTTTTGAACCTCTGCACCACAACTTAATATTGATTCTAATGTGTGAGATTTTGAAGAACCTGTTGCTCCTCCGCAACCATCTCTACCTGTTTTTCCACCTAATAATATTATTACATCTCCTTCTTGCGGGGTTTCTCTAATAACATTTTTAGCTGGAACTGCTCCAATAACCGCTCCAATTTCAAGCCTTTTTGCAACATATCCACTATGATAAATTTCCTTTACAAAACCTGTTGCCAAGCCAATTTGATTACCGTATGAACTGTAGCCATTAGCCGCACCTACAGTGATTTTTCTTTGGGGTAATTTCCCCTGCATTGTATCTTCTACAGGTATTCTGGGGTCAGCACAGCCCGTAATACGCATAGCCTGATAAACATAAGACCTTCCTGAAAGAGGGTCTCTAATTGCTCCACCTAAGCAGGTTGCCGCTCCTCCAAAAGGTTCAATTTCAGTTGGATGATTATGAGTTTCATTTTTAAACATAAGTAAATAATCATGGTCAATTCCTTTAATATTTACTTTTACCTTAACTGAGCAAGCATTAATTTCCTCGCTCTCATCTAAATCTATTAATTTTCCCTCTTTTTTTAATCTTTTCATTGCTATTGTTGCTATATCCATCAAGGTTATAGGTTTGTTTTTGCCCTCATATACAATTTCTCTTGAATTCAAATATAATTCATAGGCTTGTTTGACCATTTCTGATTCTATTTCTGCTTTTTCAATTTTTGTTAAAAAGGTTGTGTGTCTACAATGGTCTGACCAATATGTATCTATCATTCTAAGTTCAGTAATGGTTGGCTCTCTCTTTTCAATATTCTTAAAATAGTCTTGACAAAACTTTATATCGTCAAAATCCATTGCAAATCCGTATTCAATTATAAATGTTTTTAATTCATCATTATAAAGTTTAATAAATCCTTCAATAACATCTACACTTTTAGGAATATCATATTTTTGCTCTAATGTTTCAAATCTACCCAAAGTAGCTTCTCTACTTTCAACTGGATTTATTAAATAATTTGCAATTTTGTTTTTATCATAATCATTTAAATTTCCTAAAAGCATATACACCTGAGCACTCTTAACTCTCGGCCTATCCCCTGCTGTTAAAATTCCAATACATTGCTCCATTGAATCTGCTCTTTGGTCAAATTGTCCCGGTAGATATTCAACTGCAAAAATTCTATGCTCTTGTTCAATCTTTGGAATGTTCAAATAAGTAAAATCAACTTGCGGTTCTGAAAAAATTATATCTCTTGCCTTATCAAAAATTTCTAAATTAATACCTTCAATATCATATCTATTGAGTATTCTAATGCCTTGAAGATGGGTAATTTGCAAATTTTTGATAACATCATTAAATAAAGCATTTGCAGTTACTGCAAATTCTTTCTTTTTTTCTACATATATTCTGTAAACCTTCGACATTAATTTACCTCCAAAATATGAACATATTATTTTTTAAACTTTTTTTATTTGTTTTAGAAATAATGATTTGATTTTTACATATATGCCCTTAAATCCATTTTTTAATAATGGTATTTCAAACAAATATGTTAATAGTGTGGCAACTACTATTGAAATGCCAAAGGCTAAAATAGTATACAAAACTTTGTTAAAGTTTGGATCATCGTGTTGATTATTTCCAATAAAAGGAGGTATGCGATATTTAAGTAACTGTAATAATATATAATCGTGCCAAATATAAAGATTATATGATATGAGTGATAGAAAAACCAAAACTTTATTTGCAACTATTTTTCTCCAAACACCAATCGATAGACAGCCAAATCCCATCATACCCATAAATAAATATACAAAATATTGACGATTGCTACTTTGCCAAATCTGCATTGCTTCCCTATTGTATTGGCTCATCATATAAAAATATGTTAATAAACATGTGAGTGATAATGCTGCAAAAACTATTTTATGTATAATATTAAAATTAAATTTATTTCTTGCCCAAACTATCAAATAGCAAGTAAACATTCCGCCAACAAATATATCTATAACTCCCGGTAATTGATTAAACATAAATGACATATCTTTTGGGTTTGAAATGTAGTAATTTCTATACATTATTGCAAAAATATTTGTTACAATAAAAACAATTAACGGTGCAATTTTGTAAAACTTTTTCATTAATAATACTATCAAAGGAAAAACTATGTAAAACTGCACCTCAACAGAAAGTGACCAAAGTACACCATTTATCCTATCATAAAAAGTGTCAATTGTTAAACTATTAATAAAAAGAAGATGTTTTAATACATATATACCTAATTCCTTAGCATCGGTAATATTCAAATTGTGAGGCCATAAAACCATTACAAGAAGAGAAAGGTAATAAGTAGGAACAATCTTTATAAATCTTCGATATACATATCTTCTTAAATTTGGAGTTTTCGCACCCTCATAAAAACTTCTTGCATAAGGATAAAATAATACAAATCCACTAATAAAGAAAAAAAGTTCAACTCCCATAAAACCTGTTCGTGGTATAAAATCAAAATTAAACTTCATACCAAATATTTCAAAATCAGTTCCAAGCCACGACTGTTGCCAAATATGAAACCACATAACAATTAAAATTGCTAACCCTCTAAATCCATCTAATATATCAAGATGAATTTTGGGTGGTTTTTTTTCTTTTTCGACAGGTGCAATATTTTTATGGTCAATAGTTTGAATTGTATTATTGCTTTCATCAATATTTTGTTCAAAAAAATTATCATTTTCTTCAATTAATTCTTGCTTTTCTTCCATACCTATTATTCTCCAAACAGCATTAATAATAAAATAAATATTTCACAAAAAATATTGTAGCAAATATTATATTATTTGTCCAATACAAAAATCTTCTTTCACTTGTAAAATTTCAACATTTTTAAAGCTTTTTCTTACATCTAAATCACTTTTCACCTTAACTAAGATATAATTACTTGTATATCCTTCATAAAATCCATTCTTATAGGTGTTTTCAAAAAGTATATCGTTTTTTTTACCAATTTGAAGTTTTAAGTAATTTTGCTTATCTGTTTTAGATTGTTCTAATAAAATCCTTGCCCTGTTAATTTTAATATTCTCGTCAACTTGATTAGGCATTATATCAGCTTTTGTTCCTTTTCTTCTTGAATAAGTAAATATATGTGCATTGGAAAAATGAATTTTTTTAAAAAATTCAAAACTTTCATTAAATTCTTTCTCAGTTTCATTTGGAAAACCAGTCATAATATCAGTAGTAATAGAACAATTAGGGAAATGCTCTCTTAAAAGTTTTACTTCTTTTTCATATTCGCAAGTTGTATATTTTCTACCCATTCTAATTAAGGTCTCATCACAACCACTTTGTAAAGATAAATGAAAATGAGGACATAAAGATTTGATTTTTTTTATTCTTTTTACAATTTTCTCATTAAGATATGTAGGTTCTAATGAACCTAATCTTAACCTCTCAATACCTTTTATTTCTCCGATTTTTTCTATTAAATTAATTAAGTTAATATTATCTAAATCCTTGCCATAAGATGTTAAATGAATTCCTGTAAGCACTATTTCTTGATATCCGTTTTTTGCTAACTCATTTATTTCACTTAATGCTTTTTCAATAGGTTTTGAACGAACTGAACCTCTAACAAATGGAATTATACAATAAGCACAATAATTATCGCATCCATCCTCAATTTTTATTGATGCTCTTGTTTTATTTTGAAAGGATAATACCGACATATGCTCAAATTCCTTTATTTCATCTATACTTGTATCAAAAATGTATTTTTTCTTATCTTTTGAATAATCTATTACTATATTAGCTATATTTGTTTTGTTTGCACTTCCTATAATAATATCAGCTTGAGAAAAACTATTATCATCTTTTAAAACTTCTGTTGAACAACCACATGCTACAATAATAGCATTTTCATTTAGTTTTCTTGCCCGCCTAATCATTTGACGAGATTTTTTATCGCTTTGTTTTGTTACCGCACAAGTATTTATTACGTAAACATCCGCAATTGTATCAAAATTAACAATTTCAAAATCTTTTTTTATAAATTCATTTTGAATTGCAGTAGTTTCGTAATTATTTACTTTACAGCCCAAGGTGTAAAATGCTACCTTCATATTTTTTTCCCTTTTTGCAAAATACTTAGTTGACTATTTCAAATTTTATGATATTATAATATTAAAAAAAGGTTTAGGTGATTTTTTGTGTCAAGTTTTTCCGTTTTACTAAGCTCAGTAACTGAAATTAAAAACTTTGTTGAAACTATTTCTAAATTCTCTTGCGATGTAAGCCTCTCCTCTGGAGATTATACAGTTAATGCTGTATCAATTATGGGGATATTTAGTTTGGATTTAACAAAGCCAATTACTGTAAACATAAAAAGTGGCAGTGATGAAAATGAATTAATTGAGGCTTTAGCTATTTATAAGATTTAAAAAATTAATATCAAAATATAATTGGTGGGTAACTCCACCTTTTTTATTTGCTTTTTTTACGAAAAATACAAAAGAAAATTCAATAAAAAAAAATAAATTAAATCATTAAATATTTACTTTATTTAATTCCAATATCTTTTCTATAATGATGGTCTTTAAAGGATATTTTTGATACTGCTGAATAGGCAGTTTTAATTGCTTTATCAAGATTTTCCGCTATTGCTGTTACTCCTAATACTCGTCCGCCATTTGTTAAGAAAATACCATTTTCAATTTTTGTGCCAGCGTGAAAAACTACTACATTTTCATTTTCCGCATTTTCTATTCCTTGAATTTCATATCCTGTCCCATATTTTGCAGGATAACCTCCACTTGCCACAACTACGCAAACTGCGGCATTATCTTCCCATTCTATATTTATTTTGTGAAGTTTTTCATCTATTACTGCTTCAAATATTTCATATAAATCTGTTTTTAATCTTGGTAAAACCACTTGCGTTTCAGGGTCGCCAAATCTTGAATTATATTCAATAACTTTTGGTCCATCCTTTGTGAGAATCAAGCCAAAATACAATACACCTTTAAATGGTCTGCCCTCGTGGTTCATAGCTTTTATTGTAGGTAAAAATATTTCTTTTTCGCAGTATTTTGCTATCTCGTCTGTATATAGTCTGCTTGGAGAAAATGTGCCCATTCCACCTGTGTTTGGTCCCTCATCAAAGTCAAAAGCTCTTTTATGGTCCTGTGCCGAAACCATTGGAATTAAAGTTTTGCCATCGGTAAAGGCAAGAACAGAAACTTCTGGTCCCACTAAACACTCCTCAATTACAATATTGTTGCCAGCATCTCCAAATATTTTTTCACCCATTATATTGACAACTGCTTTTTTTGCTTCTTCAATAGTAGCCGCCACAACAACGCCTTTGCCCAATGCTAATCCATCAGCCTTTACAACAATAGGGGTTTTTTTTGTGTCTAAATATGCTAATGCTTTTCGCATATCAGAGAAACCTTCAAACTGTGCTGTTGGAATATTATATTTTTGCATTAATTCTTTTGAAAAGGTTTTGCTTCCTTCAATTAATGCGGCATTCTTATTAGGTCCAAATGCTCTAATACCTGCATTTTGCAATGCATCTACCATTCCTAACATTAATGGGTCATCGGGTGCTACTACAACCATATCGGGATTATTTTGCTTAGCAAAATTTACAACACCCTCAACATCATTAGCCTTAATATTTACGCACTCGGCTAACTTTGATATCCCACCATTTCCGGGGGCACACCAAATTTTTGTTACCTTTTTACTCCCAGCTAATTTCCATACAATAGTATGCTCTCTTCCTCCGCCACCAATTACTAAAACTTTCATATTTACCTCCGTTCTTGCGGGCGACCAAAGGTCGCCCCTACAAATAATAAATTAATGATGAAATAATCTTATTCCCGTAAATGCCATAACCATATTATACTTATTGCAGGTTTCAATAACATTATCATCTCTTATTGAACCGCCCGCCTGTGCAATAAATTTTACTCCGCTTTTAAAAGCTCTTTCAATATTATCGCCGAATGGGAAAAAGGCATCAGAGCCTAATGACACATCTTTTAAGGTTTTAAGCCAATTTTTTTTCTCTTCTGAAGATAATATTTCAGGTTTTGTTTCAAAGAATTTATTCCAAGTTTCATCTGATAAAATATCCATATAATGCTCTGATATATATATTTCAATTGTATTATCTCTATCTGGTCTACCCAACGCTTTTTTAAAGTTTAAGGCTAATACCTTTGGATGTTGACGTAAATACCAAATATCTGCCTTGTTTCCTGCTAAACGGGTGCAATGAATTCTTGATTGTTGCCCTGCTCCAACTCCGATTACTTGACCGTCTTTTGCGTAGCATACTGAATTTGATTGAGTATATTTTAAAGTTATAAGTGAAATAATAAGGTCAATTTTCGCATTTTGAGGCAAATTCTTATTATTTGTAACGATATTTGAAAGTAACTCATCATTAATTAATAGTTCATTTCTGCACTGTTCAAATGTAATTCCAAAAACATCCTTGTGTTCAATTGTATTTGGAATGTAATTTTCATCTATTTTAATTACTGTATAATTGCCATTGCGTTTTAATTTTAGTATTTCAAGTGCTTCATCTGAATAATTAGGTGCTATAACTCCATCCGAAACCTCTCTTGCTATTAAGGTAGCAGTTTGCTTATCACAAGTATCAGAAAGAGCAATAAAATCACCATAAGAGGACATTCTGTCCGCTCCCCTTGCTCGTGCATAAGCATTTGCAAGTGGGGAAAGTTCTAAATCATCAACAAAATAAACCTTTTTCAGTGTATCTGAAAGGGGCAAACCAATAGCCGCACCGGCTGGGCTTACATGCTTAAAAGAAGCCGCAGATGGTATTCCTGTTGCCTTTTTTAACTCTTTAACAAGTTGCCAACTATTTAAAGCATCTAAAAAATTTATATATCCCGCTTTGCCATTTAAAATCTCAATAGGTAATTCCCCGTTATTTATAAAGATTTTTGCAGGTTTTTGATTTGGATTGCAACCATATTTTAATTCTAATTCTTTTGGCATTTTATTAATCCTTTCATTAACGGGCGACCACACAGGGTCGCCCCTACCATTAAATATTTTTATTAATGATTTTCGTTTCAGTTTTTCCTGTTTTTAAATTAATAAATCTTGTAAAAAGAGAAACTTTGTTTTCTTCATTCAAAGAATTCCATAAAATATTGGAAAGTTCATCAATATTACTACCCATTTCAACTGTTTTTGGCTCTCCCTCATATGAAGGAAGTGGGTTTCCGTCACACTTGTAAGTGCTGATAAAATGCCCTTGTCCGCTAATTGGCTGACTATATTCATAGAAAAATCTTATGCAACTATTAGGATTGCCATTTAAGGATTTTAAAATGGAAAATTTATATGTAAAGTCATTGTCCTTTACATCAAGTATTGACGATATTCTCGGAGTGTAATTTGGTGAATCAGGCTCAAACTCTCTTGTTCTTAAAGCATCTTCAAAAATTTTGCCTTTCTTTATAAAATCAACTATTGTATCGGTTTGGTCACCGTTTGTAACAATGGTTTTATTATCAATAACTCTGACAGGAAAATAAATAATCAATGCTGGGTCAACAACCTTGCTTTCGTCAAATGCTTTTGTTTTAAGATTTTCACCATCTAAAACAAAAATACGATTTCTTGAGTTTTCACTTCGTCCCATTATAAAATAAGCAATTACAGCATTTTCGCCGTCTGCACTTTTGCCAATAATTATTCCTCTACCGGGATATGAATTGTTGTGTAATTCATTTTCAATATTAATAATCGACATATTTTCTACCCCTTAATTTTTACAATTCGATTTTCTATCTCGATTTTATTATTGCATATCAAATCAATTGACTTTGGCAAAATATCCCATTCCGCTTGCTCCATTACTCTTTTTTGAAGAGTTTCGGGGGTATCATCTTCATTTATATAAACTGCTTTTTGCAGAATTATTTCGCCACCGTCGGTAATATTGTTCACAAAATGAACGGTAGCACCTGTAACCTTTGCACCATATTCAAGCACCTTTTGATGAACCTTTAAACCGTAAAAGCCATCTCCACAAAAAGCAGGAATTAAAGCAGGATGAACATTTATAATCTTATTTTTATATTTTTCTATTAGTTCATTTGATAATATTGAAAGAAAACCTGCTAATACTACTAAATCAATTTTAAAAGTGCTTAACGCTTTTAAAATTTCTTTGCTAAATTCTAAATTATCTTTATATTCTTTTCTTTCAATTACTAAATAAGGAATATTGTGTTTTTTCGCTCGTTCTATAGCAAAGACACCTTCTTTACTTGATAAAACTAATGCTATTTTACCATTTGTAATTTTACCATTATCAATAGCATCAATAATTGCCTGCAAATTTGTTCCACCACCGGAAACTAGAACAGCAATATTTAGCATTTTATGTTCAACTCCTTTTAAAGGATATGGAATAAGAAAATAATGAATTTTATTTAAATGAGATTGCCACGCTTCGCTCGCAATGACAACATTTTAATTCCTCATTCTAATTAATTTCTATTCCGTTTTCGCCTTCAACCACTTCTCCAATTATATATGCTTTCTCTCCTAAACTATCAAATAGATTAATAGCCTTATTTGCTTTTTCACTATCAACAGCAATAACCATTCCAATTCCCATATTAAAGGTATTAAACATATCTCTTTCGCTTATATTTCCAGTGCTTTTTATTAGTTCAAAAATTGGTAAGATAGGAAAAGAATTTTTATTTATAACTGCCTTTAAATTGTTTGGCAACATTCTCGGAATATTTTCATAAAAACCACCGCCTGTTATATGAGAAACTGCATTAACTCCAATTTCATTAATAACCGCTAACATAGACTTAACATATATCTTTGTGGGTTTAATTAATTCTTCCCCCAAAGTGCAACCTAACTCATCAAAATTCATATTTACTTTACTAATATCTACTTGGAAAACCTTTCTAATTAAAGAAAATCCATTGCTATGAACTCCCGAAGAAGCCAAGCCAATTAGTTTATCACCAGATTTAACTTTTGAGCCATCAATTATTTTTTCTTTATCCACAATACCTACTGTAAAGCCTGCTAAATCATACTCATCTATGGGATAAAATCCGGGCATTTCAGCAGTTTCTCCACCTATTAAAGCACATCCTGCTAAAACACAACCGTCCGAAATACCTTTAACAATATCTGCGACCTTTTGAGGAAAATTTTTGCCTAAGGCAATATAATCAAGGAAAAATAATGGCTTTGCTCCAACACATAAAACATCATTGACACACATTGCAACACAATCTTGCCCTACTGTTGAATGATTATTCAACATAAATGCAATTTTTAGTTTTGTCCCTACTCCATCTGTTCCTGAAACTAATACAGGCTTGTTAATGTTTTTAATATCAAGTTCAAACATACCAGAGAATCCACCAACTGAGGATAAAACCCCCGGTATGCCTGTTTTTCTTATATGTTCTTTCATTAATTCAACAGCCTTATAGCCGGCTGTTACATCAACTCCTGCCGCTTTATAACTCTCGCTAAAACTTTTACTCATATAAGTTTCCTCTCAAATTTATTAATATATATTTATTATTAACATTTATTCCTTACCATTCCAACAATAGGTGCATACCTTACACTCTGGTATCCCAATTGCATCAACTAAATCTTCAAGTTTATTATATTTAAGAGAAGTAAAGTTTAACTTTTTACCAATACTATCAACCATCTCTTGATGGTTTTTGCTTTTGCTATCACTATAATCGTATAACATTTTTTCTGCATTATTTCCCTCTCGTTCCAATATTACTCGTCTTGTAATTAAATCAAGTTCTGAAGTTGAACGAGAAAAATTAAGATATTTACAACCAAATACTAAAGGAGGACAAGCTGGGCGGATATGAACTTCTTTAGCACCACTATTATATAAGAATTCAACTGTTTCTCTCATTTGTGTTCCTCTAACTATAGAATCGTCAAGAAAAAGCAATTTTTTTCCACGAATTAATTGGTCAATAGGAATTAATTTCATTCTTGCAACAAGATTACGAATGCTTTGGTCTGTTGGCATAAAACTTCTTGGCCAAGTAGGTGTATATTTAATAAATGGTCTTACAAATGGAATTCCAGATTCATTTGCATATCCAATTGCATGAGCAGTTCCTGAATCAGGCACTCCAGCGACGAAGTCCGCCTTAACATCATCATTTTTTGCAAGATTTGCTCCACAACGATAACGCATAACCTCTACATTTATACCTTCATATGTTGAAGAGGGATAACCAAAATATGTCCACAAAAAAGCACATATTCTCATTTCTTTTCCAGGAGGAGAACATATTTCAACTTTATGTGGTGTAATAAATACTATTTCATTAGGACCTAATTCTCTTAAATCATGATATCCTAAATTTAAATATGCAAATGATTCAAAAGAAGCACAGTATGCTCCATCCTTTGCACCTAATACTAAAGGTGTTCTTCCCAATGCATCTCTTGCGGCATACATCCCATCTTTTGTAAGTAAAAGCAATGTCATTGAACCATCAATAACACTTTGTGCAAATTTAATTCCTTCAACAATATTGCTTTGAGTATTAATTAATGCCGCTACTAACTCTGTTGCATTAATATCTCCTCCACTCATTTCTAAAAAATGAGTTCCTTTATTATTAAACGCTTGTTTGACTAACTCTTTTTTGTTATTAATTCTTCCAACTGTTGTTAAAGCATAAGAACCTAAATGGGAATGAACAACTAAAGGTTGAGGCTCGGTATCGCTAATACAGCCAATGCCCATTTTCCCCGACATTTCATTTATATCTTTCTCAAACTTGGTCCTAAAGGGAGAGCTTTCAATATTATGAATTGTGCGGTTATAACTTTGTCCATTAAAAACTGCTATTCCACCTCGTCTAGTTCCTAAATGAGAATGATAATCCACTCCAAAAAATAAATCCATTACACAATCAGTTTCTGATACTACTCCAAAAATTCCACCCATTAATTAAACAATCCCTTCAACATTTATTTTATACAATTATTTTCCTAATAACCTTTTCATTATTTCTTGATAAGCACCTTCCACATTTCCTAAATCTCTTCTAAATCTATCTTTATCTAATTTTTCTTTTGTAACACTGTCCCAAAAGCGACAAGTATCGGGTGAAATTTCGTCTGCTAATATAATTTCCCCATCATCAGTTTTTCCATATTCTAATTTAAAGTCAATCAGCTCGATTTGTAAATCCTTTAAATATTCAGATAAATACTTATTTATTTTAAAAGAATAATCGGCAATTAATTCAAGTTCTTGTTTTGTTGCTAAATCCATAGCAAAAATATGATAATCATTAATCATAGGGTCGCCTAAAGCATCATCCTTATAGCAAAACTCTAATACTGTTGATTTCATCTTTGTTCCCTCAGGAATACCTAATCTCTTTGATAACGAACCCGCCGCAATATTCCTAACAATAACCTCAATTGGAATAATTTTAACCTTTTTTACTAAGGTTTCTCTTTCGGATAACTCTTTTACAAAATGAGTTGGTATACCCTTTAATTCAAGCATTTTCATAAGATGATTTGTAACCTTATTGTTAATTATGCCCTTGCCTTCTATTGTTCCTTTTTTTTCTCCATTAAAAGCAGTTGCATCGTCCTTATAATCTACAATAAAAAGCTGAAGGTCATCAGTTTTAAATACCTTTTTTGCTTTGCCTTCATAAATTTGTTCCATTTTTTTCATACTATTGTTTCCTTTCATTTTTCAAATTTGTTCTACCTCTCTTTGTAATTCTAAATCCTTTTTATTAATTTCATTTGCCATTGTTTCTTTATAAACTGTTAGTTTTTTTGCTAAATCACTATCTGAAATTGCAAGAATTTGAATAGCCAATAATGCGGCATTTTCTCCACCGTCTATTGCCACAGTTGCCACAGGAACACCTTTTGGCATTTGAACTGTTGATAAAAGAGCATCCAATCCATCAAGTGTTGAAGATTTAATGGGAATTCCAATAACAGGCAAAATAGTGTGTGCCGCTATAACTCCTGCCAAATGTGCCGCCTTACCTGCCGCGGCAATAATTACTGAAAAACCATTTTTAATAGCATTTTCCGAAAACTCAGCCGCTTTGCGAGGTGTTCGGTGTGCTGATATAATATGCAACTCAAAATCCACTCCAAAATCCTTTAAAATTTTAATACAACCCTTTAATGACGGAAAATCACTATCACTACCCATTAAAAGTGCTACTTTTTTCTTTAGCATTTTCACTTTCTCCTTTAAGTAAATTTAAATTTCAAAAAAAATTGCACCTATTTTAAGGTGCATTAAGATTTCAATATTTTATTGGTAACAAAATACCCGCAAAAATCCCTGAATTTTAGGTGCTTTTTAGTATTAGAAATTATATACTTCATAGTCATAAAATCCTCCACTTATTTTCAATTATATTTTACATAATATTAACAATTTTATCAAGGCTTTTTTGTATAATTTTAAAAATTTGTCATTATAGATAATATTGTTTATTTATATATGTTTATACTGTTAAGTTTAACGATATTGAATTTTTTTATCCCTTTGTTTTTTCTCCATTTTCCCAATATGGAATAGTTTCTCCTAAAAATTTTGGTTTGCTTTTTAATATTTCGGTCTCAAAAAAAGCCTTTAATCTTGAAAATATTTCTCTTGCTTTATTATATTCAATTCCATAATATTTTACGGGGTCTGAAGCAACACCAAAAACCTCCATACCTAATTCTCTACCTATATACACTCCTCGAACCATATGAAATTGTTGAGATACAACAATTGCTTTGGTAACCAAAAACACTTCTTTTGCTCTAAACATAGTGTCATAAGTATCAAATCCTGCATGGTCCATAAATATATCTTGGGATAAAACACCTTTTTCCAAAAGATAATTTCTCATAGCATTAACTTCATCATAATTTTTTGTTCCATGGTCGCCACTTACTATAATTTTCTCTGCCTTGCCTAATTTATACAATTCATATCCATAATCAAGTCTATGTGCTAACATTTGACTTAGCTGTCCATTTGAAAAAACATGAGCACCCAAAATAATTATCGCTTGCACATTTGGTGCTTTTTCTAATGAATATGAATATTTTAAGCCCAATGCTTCTATTCCAAAATAGTTAACAGGCAAAATTAATACGCTCATAATAAATATTGATAATATTATACGAAAAACAATAGTTGGAATTTTAAATTTTTTCAATAGTCGCATTTATTTTGCCCTCCTTAATTGTTAAAATTCCATAGGTTGCTTTTCTAAAATAACTTTTACCACAACTTCCTGGATTTAAAACATACATACCATAATCTATCGAATTATATGGAATATGAGTATGCCCAAAAAGCAATATATCTGCATTTGCCTTTTTTGCAGTATTAAAAATAAATTGCATTCCAAACTTAACATTATAATTATGACCATGTGCTAAAAAAATAGTTTTATTTTCTACAACTATTGTTTTATAGTTTGGAATAGAATAATCAAAATCATTATTACCACTAACAAACTGAAAATTAATTTCAAAAAAATCATTTTTTATTTCCATCGCATCTTTAATACAGTCCCCTAAATGTATTACCATTTGAGGTTGATTTTGTTTTATTGCATTATACATTGGACTTACTGTGTGATGAGAATCAGAAAATACAAGAATTTTCATATTTTTTTCACCTAATTTTAATAATTTAATATAATAATGTATAAAGTTATATTAGCACAACTTTTTTCATAATATTTAATAAGTAATAATTTGGGGGTAAACTATGAGTAACTATAATAATGAAGAATTTATAAAAAAACTGAAGACTGAAAATCCTGAAAAATTAAGAAAAGCCGCACAAACAGTTAAAGCAATATTAGGAGATAAAGCAGATGGTCTTGATGCTCTAATTAAAGATGATAAAGCTTTAAATGAATTATCGCAAAAGATTTCACCCAATGATTTAGAAAAAATAACTTCATTAGTTGATAATCCTGAAATGTTAAAATTGCTTTTAAGTTCAGATAAAGCAAAAGAGAGTTTAAAAAAATTTTTTAAAAATAAATAATTTTTGTTTTGCTTTTAGAAAGGATGGAGGCTACAATGGACGATATATCCAATATGATATCAGGACTTTTGGAAAGTCCTGAAGGCCTTGATAAGATAAAATCCCTCGCCGGATTACTTCTGGCAGGGGATGAAAACAAAACTAAAAAAGGTGAAAATACAACCTCTTCAGAAACTCCCAGTGGATTAGACACATCAATGCTTTTGAAAGTTAAAAATTTAATGAGTAAAATTAACACAAAAGATGATAAACGAGTTAATTTATTAATGGCTTTAAGACCATATTTAAGCCACAAAAGGATTGAAAATATGGACAATGCAATTAAGTTACTAAAATTTTCGCAAATCGCACTCGTTTTAGGCGATGATTTTAAATTTTAAATAATTTGAGGTGA
>CAZFQD010000016.1:0-26644 GCA_964520885.1 uncultured Oscillospiraceae bacterium
GAAGATATGTTATCACAAAATAGAAGTGTATTTATTGATAATATTATAAGAGATTATATTTTGAGTTTCAATGCTAAGCCTTCATTTTTAGGCTATAATAATTTTCCTAAAAGTTGTTGTATTTCTTTAAACAATGAAGTAATTCACGGTATTCCTGATAATCGCATACTTAAAGAAGGCGATATTGTCAGTATAGATGTAGGTGCTTACCTAAATGGAGTTCATTCCGACTGTGCGAACACCTTTTCTGTTGGAGAAATTAGCAAAGAAGCTAAAAAGTTAAACGAGGTTACCAAGCAAGCTTTTTTTGAAGGAATTAAATTTTGCAAAGAGGGCTATAGGATAGGCGATATTGGTTATGCAATTCAAAGTTTCGTTGAGAGTTATGCCTTTTCAGTTGTTCGGCAGTTTGTAGGGCATGGTGTTGGTTTCTCCTTACACGAGGACCCTTCGGTTCCGAATTTTGGTAATAAAGGACAAGGCATAAGACTTATAAAGGGAATGACATTTGCAATAGAACCTATGGTTAATGAAGGAACTCATGAGGTTAATATTTTAAATAATGGTTGGACCGTTGTAACGAATGATAGTAAGCTATCTTCTCATTATGAACATACAATTGCTATTACTGAAGATGAACCTATAATTCTAACATTACCTTAGGGGGGAATAATTAATGGATATTCAAAAGGCTGATGTGGTATTATCAAAAGTTGGGAGAGATAAAGGTAGACTTTTCTTTGTTTTTGACATCGTTGATGAAAACTATGCATTAATTGCCGATGGAAAGATAAGAAGGGTTGATAAGCCCAAAAAAAAGAAACTAAAGCATTTATCTTTTTCTACGAACAAAGATACAGCCATTAGGCAAAAGATATTGAATGGCGAAAAGATTTGTGATGTTCAGCTCCGCAAAATATTAAATCAGTTTGATATCCAATAGGATAAGGAGGGATTCTACTTGTCAAAGGATGATGTAATTGAGTTTGAAGGCGTTGTTTTGGAAGCTCTTCCAAATGCAATGTTCTTAGTTGAATTGCCAAATGGGCACAAGATTATGGGACATATTTCTGGAAAGTTAAGGATGCATTATATAAAAATTCTTCCAGGAGATAAAGTTACTGTTGAAATGAGTCCTTATGACCTTACAAAAGGTAGAATTACATGGAGAGCTAAGTAGTGGCGAATTCCATATTCACCCGTATGCAATAAGCAAGAGAAAAGATAAAAGAGAAAATATGATGAAATTCATATATATAAATGCAAAGGTTGTAAGGAGGTATATAAAATGAAGGTTAGACCTTCGGTAAAACCAATATGCGAAAAGTGCAAAATCATCAAGAGAAAAGGTGTAGTAATGGTGATTTGTGTAAATCCAAAACATAAGCAGAAACAGGGCTAAGCATTAGAATTATAGCCTGTGCGGCTGTGTGCTTTGCACAAGCAGGCTAATTTAATGAATTAAAACTGTGAAAGCGACATATTATCAGGAGGTGCAATAAAAAAATGGCGAGAATTGCCGGTGTTGACTTACCTAAAGAAAAAAGAGTTGAAATAGGGTTAACTTATATTTTCGGTGTTGGAAGAAAACATGCTGTCGAAGCCTTAAAGGCTTGTGGCATTAATCCAGACACCAGAATAAAAAATTTGACTGAAGATGAAATATCTAAGATCAGGGAATTCTTAGACAAAACATATGTAGTTGAGGGTGACCTTCGTAGAAATGTTGCTCTTAACATAAAACGACTTATTGAAATAGGTTGTTATCGTGGAGTTAGACATAGAAAAGGCTTACCTGTTAGAGGCCAGAGAAGCAAAACTAATGCCAGAACACGCAAGGGTGGTAAGAAAACCATTGCAAATAAGAAGAAATAGGGCAGGAGGAAAACAATAATGGCTAAAACAACTACGAAAAAGGCTACAAGAAAGCGTCGTGACCGTAAGAATATTGAAAAAGGTGCAGTACACATTCGGTCATCTTTTAATAATACTCTTGTTACAATAACAGATGTAAATGGGAATGCCTTGTCATGGGCATCAGCTGGTGGTTTAGGTTTTAGAGGTTCAAAAAAATCAACGCCATTTGCATCACAAATGGCGGCAGAAACAGCTGCAAAGGCAGCTATGGAACATGGGCTAAAGTCGGTTGAGGTTTTTGTTAAGGGTCCTGGTTCTGGTCGTGAAGCGGCAATTCGTGCTTTGCAAACAGCTGGACTTGAGATAAATATGATTAAGGATGTTACTCCAATACCTCATAATGGTTGCAGACCGCCAAAGAGAAGACGCGTTTAATAATTACAATTGGGAGGTGTGTTTAAAGAATGGCAAGATATACAGGTGCAGTATGTAGACAATGCAGAAGAGAAGGTCAAAAGCTTTTTTTGAAGGGCGAAAGATGTTATACAGATAAATGTGGATTAGTTAGAAGAGCATATGCTCCAGGTCAGCATGGCCAAAGAAGAAAGAAATTATCAGAATACGGTTTACAACTTCGCGAAAAACAAAAGGCAAGACGATTTTATGGTGTTCTTGAGAGCCAATTTGAAAAATATTTTGTTATGGCAGAACATCAACAAGGGATGACAGGTGAAAATTTGCTTAGAATATTGGAAAGCAGATTAGATAATGTTGTTTACAGATTAGGATTTGCTATGTCCAGACCAGAGGCAAGACAATTAGTTAATCATGGTCATTTTACAGTTAATGGTAAAAAGGTTGATATTCCTTCCTATCTAATAAAAGAAGGAGATGTTATAGCTATTAAGGAAAGCAGTAAAGGTTCTGAAAAGATTAAAGCAATATTAGAGATTAATCAAAACAGACCAGTTCCAAAGTGGCTTGAAATTAATTGGGAGATCGCAGAAGGAAAAGTTGTTAATCTTCCAACAAGAGAAGATATTGATCTACCAGTTGAGGAGCATTTAATAGTTGAACTATATTCTAAATAAAAAATGCCCTTAAAAAATATTTAAATAAAATGGCAAATACTTGCCAAATAATAGGAGGGTTTGCTTAATGATAGATATAGAAAAGCCAACAATTGAGGTTGCAGAAATATCTGATGATGGGAATTATGGAAAATTTATAGTAGAACCACTTGAAAGAGGTTATGGGATAACACTTGGTAATTCACTTAGAAGAATTCTTCTTTCAACATTGCCTGGAGTAGCACCTACATCAATAAAGATTGATGAAATTTCGCATGAGTTTTCAATAATTCCAGGAGTAAAAGAAGATGTAACTGAAATTATATTAAATGTTAAAGGATTAATTGCTAAACTTTATTCAGATGGACCAAAGATAGTTTATATTGAAGCTGAAGGTGAATGCGTAGTTAAGGCTAAAGATATTAAATGCGATTCTGAAGTTGAAATTTTAAATGGAGATATGCACATAGCAACTTTGAATTCCGATGGTCGGTTAAATGTAGAAATTACTTTGAATAATGGCAGAGGATATGTTTCTGCTGAAAGAAATAAGCAAACAAATTATTCAATTATAGGTGTAATTCCAATAGACTCAATATATACACCAGTTGTTAAGGTTAATTATTCAATAGAAAATACCCGTGTGGGACAAATAACCGATTTTGATAAACTTTCATTAGAAATTTGGACAAATGGAGTTTTAACTGCTCAAGAAGCTGTATCAAAGGCGGCAAATATTATGAGTGAACATTTAAAGTTGTTTATTGATTTATCTGGAGAACTTGCTGATAATGGAGTATGGACAGAACCTAAGGAAACAGGAAAGGAAAAGGTTCTTGAAATGACAATTGAAGAATTAGAACTTTCTGTGCGTTCCTATAATTGCTTAAAAAGAGCTGCTATCAATACTGTTGAGGATCTTACAACTAAGACAGAAGACGATATGATGAAGGTTCGTAATTTGGGTAAAAAATCACTTGACGAAGTTATTCATAAGTTAGCTTCACTTGATTTACAACTTGCAAAGGAAGAGGAGTAAAAAATAATTACACTCAAAACAAATAGATGAACAAGGAGGTATTTTGAATGCCAGGTATACGAAAATTAGGAAAACCAACTGACCAAAGAATGGCAATGTTAAGAGGAATGGTTACGTTTTTTTTAGAAAAAGGTTCAATGGAAACAACAGTTGCAAGAGCAAAAGAGGTTCGAAGTCTTGCTGAAAAAATGATTACTCTTGGAAAAGAAAATACATTACACTCACGACGTCAGGCTCTTAGTTTTATTACTAAGGAAGATGTTGTAAAGAAACTTTTTGATGAGATAGCTCCAAAGTATGAGGAAAGAAATGGCGGATACACTCGCATATTAAAAACTGGACCGAGACGTGGCGATTCGGCTGAAATGGCAATACTTCAATTAGTATAATATATAAAAAAATAAAGGATTGTGCATTTTTGCACAATCCATTTATTTTATCGCTCAATTTTGGCAATTAATATAGATATAATTTAAAGTATAAATTCACACAATTTTTTTATTTTCTAATCTTAACTTATCTGCTAAGAGAGCAATAAATTCAGAATTTGTTGGTTTGCCTCTTGCATTTGATATTGTGTATCCAAATGTATTTTGTAAGGTATCAATATTTCCTCTTTGCCATGCTACTTCAATTGCATGACGAATTGCTCGTTCAACTCTTGAAGGAGTGGTAGAAAATTTATTAGCAATAGAAGGATATAATACTTTGGTAATAGCATTAATAACATCACTATTTTCAATAGCCATCATAATAGAAGCACGAATATATTGATAGCCTTTAAGATGTGCAGGAATGCCCATATCTAAAATAAGCATTGTAATTTCAGTTTCTAAATCTTTTGTTGAAACAAGTAATCTATTAACAATTGCTTGGTTGTCAATATTTATATAATTAACTCTATTATTTGTTTGTGCAATATCGCTTTGGTGATTTGGAAATAAGTCATTAATTCTATGAGCTAATATATCAAAATCATAAGGTTTTAATAAATAGTATGAAGCACCCCATTTTGAACATTCTCTATAAGAATACTCGTTTGACATAACAGTTGAAATAATGAATGCCGGTTTTTTTTCTAAATTACTTGAAGTAATAGAACGAAGAACTCCAATACCATCAATGCCAGATAAAATAAGGTCAAGCACAACAACATCAGGTTTCTCATCTAAGATTACTTGTAAAGCAGTGTGCCCATCTCCGACGGTGCCAATAACCTCAAAATTTCTAAGTTTAAGTTCTTCAGAAGAAAGAAAGCGGAAAGATGGATTGTCATCAACAATTAATACTTTAATTTTGTCTTTCATTTTTATATAACCTCCAACATAAATTTTTGTCAATAAAAATATACCATATATTGTAAAATAAAGCAATAGTTAACTAAAAATAATACAAAAAAAATTTCGACAAATTAATTGAAAATTCGACTATAAAACTTATTTAACATTTCATTATTTATTTTAATCATATCATATCTAAATTTTTATCAAATGTCAACAATATTCATTCAAATTTCGACTATCATTACATATTATTACAATATAGCAATATATATTTTTAAAATAATATAAAAAAAAATCGACAAAATATTTATAAAACGACTTTTATTATGGAGATTAGAAGTATGTTATATTTATTCTTTTATTTTTATTAGTAATAATACTATTATTTTCAAAAATAATATCTTTAATCTTGATAGAAGTCAATAATATATCTGGCAAATCGTTAATATTTATATCATAATAGTTATATAATACTATTTATTTAATTGATAATTCAATAATAAATTCATTAAAATGGAACATAACTCACAATAACTATTGAAATATGGAACATATTTTTAGATAATTTAATATATTTATCTTAAAATAATTTTTTTTAATAATAGTTATTATTCATAGTAAAAATAAAAAAAAGTCGGATTGGTTACCAACTTTAAAAAAAAAAATTTTTTTACTTGTTTAACTAAATATGCGAATAATTAAATTAGGCAACTTTATTCAAATAATTACTTCCCTCTAACATATTTTCAATGAATATTCCAAATCCTTTGGTAGGGTCGTTAACTAAAACATGAGTTACAGCACCGATTAATTTTCCATTTTGAATAATTGGGCTTCCCGACATTCCTTGAACTATACCACCAGTTATCGATAAAAGTTTCTTGTCGATAATCTTAATAATCATATTTTTTGAAGGGGTGATCCCATTTCGGTAAACTCTGATAATTTCTACATTAAAATACTCAGGTTTTGTTCCATTTACGGTACTAATAATTTGAGCATTACCTTCTTTTATCTCTTGTTTAAATGCTAAATTTAGAGCATTTGAATTTGCCTTATAATTTATAATCTTACCAAATATACCTTGCTCAGTATTCAAGGAAAGTTCTCCAAAAATAGTATCTTCTAAGAAAATTCCTTTTAATTCTCCAGGTTCGCCATTTTCTCCTTTTTTTGCACTATTTATTTGTGCAACAAAAATGGTAGCTTTATTGAGAGGGAGTAAGTCGCCAGTATCAACATCGCATATTCCATGACCTAAGCCAGCAAAGCTATTATTTTGAGGGTCGATATAAGTTATAGTTCCAATACCTGCCGTGCTATCGCGGATCCATGCACCGATTTTAAAAAGTTCATCACGGCTTGATTTTTTTGGAGTTACTTTTGCTATAAAGGTAGAAATATTGCGTTTTACATAAAAGCTAAGGGCTTTACCTTCGCATTTTTCTACAATTTTAGAAACCTCCTCAATAGTATTGACACTTTTATCATCAATAGCTAAAATGATATCTCGAACCCTAATACCTGCATAATAAGCAGGATTTTCATCCCCATTATTTGTTTTTACATCTGACATTCCAACAATCATAACTCCTTTAGTAAAAAATTTAATACCAAATGTTTGACCACAAGGTATAAGCTTTTTATTGGGAAGAATAGTAATGCCAATCTTTTTTACTGGAAATATTCCAAATAAAAGGAGGTCAGTTTCATAGCTGTTGTTTAAAATATTTTCTTTGTCTTTTTCAGATACTGAAAAAATCGATGGGAATGCAGTTATGCTTTTTTGCATATTAATCTCATTTTGATAGATATTTTGTGGTTCTTCTATAATTTTCATTGTAATAATTGCAGTTAAAACCACAAAAATAATAAGGATTGTAGTAACAAAAAAAAAATTGTTTCGTTCGAACATCTGTGTCACAAACTCCTTTTGCATAAATCCGCATAATTATTTTACCCAAAGTATTTGAAAAAACTTATATTTTATTATATAATATTTTGGAAATGAAATATTTGGATGGTGTTTTTTATGCGTGTTGCAATAATTGGGTCAAGAAGTGCTATTAATAGTGATTATAAAATTTTAAAAAAATACATTCCTGCAAACACATCTGAAATTGTAAGTGGTGGAGCAAAAGGAATTGATAGTTTAGCCAAGAGGTATGCTTTAGAGAATTCATTAATGTATAAAGAGTTTTTGCCAAATTATGAGGACCAAAGTTTAAATGATAAAAAAATGGCACCACTTATAAGAAACAAACTAATTGTTGATTATTCTGATTTTGTTTTAGCTTTTTGGGATGGGATTTCAAGAGGAACAGCTTATACTATTGATTATTGTATTAGAAAATACAAACCTGTTAGAGTCTATATTTTGAGTAAGGAAAGAGAGAAAGTTTGAAAAAGATAAGCAGCACATTTGGTCGTTGTCGGCTCAAAAACACACTCAACATATATTAAATATGCCATCGTGCGTTTTCTCACCTTACGCCTACAACTGCACTACTTCTCTTTTCCAAACAGTTTTGTGCCTCAAAGGAAGGAAAATGGTCATAATTATGAAAATTTCAACGAAAGGGAAATATGCAATTGAAACTAATTAGACCTTACTGAACAACTCACAAGTGAGTTATTCAGTAAGCCCTAATTATTGAATATAATGCATTTATCTTTAAAAAAAAAAATAATTTGGAGGAAAAAAATATGTCAGAAAAAAAATTAAGATTTGAAACATTACAAGTCCACGCAGGTCAAAAACCAGACCCAACAACAGGTTCAAGAGCAGTACCCATTTATCAAACCACATCATATGTATTTAATAGTACCGAACATGCAGAAGATTTATTTGCTTTAAAAGAAAGTGGAAACATTTATACAAGAATTATGAACCCAACCACAGATGTATTGGAACAAAGAATAGCAGTGCTTGAAGGGGGAAAAGCGGCATTAGCAGTTGCCTCAGGTGCGGCTGCAATAACTTATTCTATACTTAACATTGCAAGTGCAGGGGATGAAATTGTTTCAGCTTCAACCCTTTACGGCGGCACATACAATCTTTTTTCAACCACACTTCCACGATTGGGTATTAAAACAATCTTTGTTGACCCTGATAATACTGATAATTTTGCAAAAGCAATTACAGAAAAAACAAAGGCTTTATACATTGAATCAATTGGAAATCCGTCAACAAATTTAATTGATATTGAAAAGGTTGCTAATATAGCACATAAAAATGGCATTCCTTTAATTATTGATAATACCTTTGGAACTCCTTACTTAATTAGACCAATTGAATTTGGTGCCGATATAGTAGTTCACAGTGCAACAAAATTTATAGGCGGACATGGAACATCTATTGGTGGACTAATTGTAGACGCAGGCAATTTTGATTGGGGAAAGAGTGGAAAGTTCCCGGGCTTTACAGAGTCGGACAGTAGTTATCACGGCATTAGATATTGGCAGGATATTGGTAACATAGCCTTTATAATTAAGGCAAGAGTGCAATTATTAAGAGATACAGGTGCTTGCCTTAGTCCGTTTAATTCTTTCTTGTTGCTTCAAGGATTGGAAACATTATCTTTACGAATAGAAAGACATATAAGCAATGCAGAGAAAATTGCAAAGTATTTATTTACAAATAAAAAAGTTAAATGGATAAATTATCCCACATTACCAAACAGCAAATACAATGAACTTGCAAAAAAATATTTTCCTAAGGGTGTTGGCTCAATATTTACATTTGGAATTAAAGGTGGAGAGAAGGAAGCTAGAAAGTTTATTGATAGTTTAGAAATATTTTCTCATCTTGCTAATGTTGCCGATGCTAAATCTTTAGTTATTCATCCTGCTTCTACTACCCATCAGCAGTTATCAGATGAACAACAAAAAGGTGCAGGAGTTACAAAAGATTTAATTAGATTATCAATAGGTATTGAAAATGTAGACGATTTAATTGATGATATTGAACAAGCACTTATAAAAGCAACAAAATAAATTATTAATTTAAAAAATCGCCGAAAGGCGATTTTTTTGCGTTAAATTATGGTATTTTTCTAAAATTAGTTATATAATATAAAAAAAGATTTGTGGAGGAATGCAATATGATTACCATTAAAAATGTCAACAAAAGCTATGACAAAAAGGTCAAAGCAGTTGATAACGCAAATTTAGAAATTAGGCAAGGCGAAATATTTGGCTTTTTAGGTCCTAATGGTGCTGGTAAAACAACAACTATTAAATTGTTAACAGGAATTTTAATTCCTGATAGTGGAGAAATTACAATTAATGGAGTGGATATATCAAAAGAACCATTAAAAGCAAAACGCCAATTTGGCTATGTTCCTGATGACCCTAATGTTTTTCTGCGATTAAAGGGAATTGAATATCTTAAATTTATGGCTGATATTTATGGTGTTGAGCCATCAATAAGAGTAGAACAAGTTGAAAAATTGGCAAAAGCACTTGAAATGGATACTGCTTTAAATGATAAAATTCAAAGTTATTCTCACGGAATGAGACAAAAGATTGTATTAATGGGTGCTTTACTTCATAACCCTGCTGTTTGGATTTTAGATGAGCCTATGACAGGGCTTGACCCAAAATCAGCATTTGCATTAAAAGAGATGATGAGAGAGCAAACAAACAGTGGCAAAACCGTGTTTTTTTCAACTCATGTGCTTGAAGTTGCCGAAAAAATTTGTGATAGATTAGCAATAATTAATAAAGGTAAAATCTTATTTTGTGGCACACTCTCTGAAATGAAAGAACAAATGAAGGAAAATTCTTCTCTTGAAAAAATGTTTTTGGAGTTAGTCGAAGAAAACTGAAACCAAGTAACAAGTAACAAGTAACAAGTAACAAGTAATATTTTTCACTTTCAAAAGGGGGTTAAATTATGTCATCAATTAAACGAATGCTTTTGCTTGCAAAAACAATAACAAGAACTACTGATTTCGGAATATCATTTGGAAGAAAGAAAAAAGACTTAAACAAAAAAGGAACAAACATTGTCGGAATAATTATTTTAGGATTAGTTTTTCTTTATTTTGCAGGTATTATTTTATTTATATCAGTTAAATTTTTTGATTTTTTAAAGTTATTTGGAATGCAATCGGCAATGTTAGGATATTCAGCATCACTTTTTTCATTTATAATTTTCTTTTTTGGGATATTTTATATTATAAGTGTCTTTTATTTTACAAGTGATATAGAGCATTTATTATCACTGCCTTTTAATGCATGGGAAATCATCGGGGGCAAATTTCTTTCAGTAATAATATATGAGTATATAACTACTTCATTAGTGTTAATCCCTTTCTTCGTCTATGGCTTTTTAAATGGAGAGGGAATACTATTTTATCTTTATTCAATTGTTATAATGCTTTTATTACCAATAATACCTCTTGCACTAACTGCTGTAATAATTATGCCAATTATGCGTTTTGTAAAGTTTGCTCGAAACAAGGATTTATTTAATATGATTTCGGGTGTATTAGTAATGGCGATAGCATTATCATTTAATTTTTATTTTCAAAGTATGTTTACAAATGAAACTGATTTAGGTAATGTAGTTAATGCAGGAGGAGAAAAACTCGTGCAAATTACTTCTGCAATTTTCCCTGGAACTGTTTTTGCTGGGCAGAGTTTAGCATCAGCATCAAATATAAATGGATTAATATATATTGTTCTTTTATTTTTAGCTTGTGTTATAGCTTTTTCTTTGGTTTTACTATTGGCAAACTTTTTATATTTAAAAGCGGCAACTGCAGTTTCTTCTTCAAATGCCTCACATAAAAAGTTAAATAAAATGAATTTAGCTAAAAATTTCGTTAGCACTCCTTCCTTTTTTACTTATATGAAAAAGGACATTTTAATATTAATTAGAACACCAATTTTCTTTATGAATAATGTTTTATTAAATTTTATTTGGCCAATTGTTATATTTATAGCAATGTATAGGATTACACAAAGTCAGGAGCAAGGCAACATTCAACTTTTAATTAAAAGCATAAATTTTTCGGATTTTGATAGCTTAGGGAAAATATTTTTTATTATTTTTGCAGTATCAATTTTCATAGGTGGAATGAATGGAATTACTTCAAGTGCATTGTCAAGAGAGGGAAATTGTTTTAATATTATGAAATTTATTCCAATGTCATATTTTAAACAAATAATTGCTAAAATTAGTGTTGGTTTTATGTTTAGTTTTATTTGTATAATTATAGGTTTGGGAGTTGTATGCTATTTTACTCAACCACCAATTTGGATTATTGTTTTGTCAATAATAATTTGTATTCCCGCTTTGATTTTTACTAATTTATGCGGAATAATTTTTGAACTTTTTTGGCCGAAATTACACTGGGATAATGAACAAAAAGCAGTTAAGCAAAACTTAAATGTAGTATTAGGAATGTTTTTGCCAATTGGTTTAGCTATTCCAATAGTAATATTTGGATTTTTAGTTCCAATGAATTTTTATCTTTCGTATTTCTTATTGCTTGCGGTTGGGTGCATTTTAGATGTAATTGTAATTGTTATTTTAAAAACCATTGTGCCAATGAGGATGAGAAATATAGTATATTAATTTCAGATAAATAACTATTCTCAAATAAAGTTTTCTAAAATCCGCAGAAAGTGTTTTAAAGAGGTGAATATTGATGGATTATAAAGCATTGTTGGATTTTTTCAATAAACTTGACAGGGCATATTTTATTGATAATGAAAATAAAGAATGGGCTCATCTTAATCAAGCTCTGCCTATCGGATACGAACAGACCATCTCACAGCCAAGCCTTGTGCTGGAGATGACTTGTCGGCTCGCTCCCGAAAAAAGCAGCAAAGTGCTTGAAATCGGAACAGGCTCCGGTTATCAGACAGCACTGCTTGCTGAGTTTTCTGAAATGGTGTACACAATTGAGAGAATTCCTGAACTCGCTAAAAAAGCAAAGAAAAAACTAAAAACACTTGGTTACTCCAATATCATCTATAAAACGGGAGATGGCAGTGAAGGCTGGCAAGAAAATGGACCGTATGACAGAATCATTTCAACGGCCGCGGCCGGAAATATACCGCAGGAACTTATTTTTCAGTTAAAACCGGAAGGCAGGATGGTCATCCCCGTTGGACCGCAAAGTCTTCAAGAACTACTGCTGATTACAAAAGATTTAAACGGACAGGTACATACTGTGCCTTTGGAAAAGGTAATATTTGTGGAACTCAAAGGTAAATACGGTTGGAAAGGTGTCTGAAGAATTGACAAACTTCTTAAAATAAGATAAGATTTGAAAAAGAATTAATAAAAATCGGTGTTGTTATAATTGAATATATTTGAAAACTTAAAAATAAAATGTCTTGAATGTAATAAAGGTTGCTTTGGAAATATTCATAAAGGCATATCTATAAAATGCGTTAAAGGTCAGATTATTTAGTGTTGAAAGGTTGTAATATAAAATGGATATTTTAGGAACATTACAAAAGGAATTTAATTTAAAGATGGTTCAAGTTGAAAGCACAGTTAAACTAATTGATGAGGGGAATACTATTCCCTTTATTGCCCGTTACAGAAAAGAGGTTACAGGCTCTTTAGATGACAATGTTTTAAGAGATTTAAACGATAGATTAAGTTATCTAAAAAATTTAGAAAAAAGAAGAAACGAAGTCATTTCATCTATTGAAGAGCAGGGTTTGATGACAGACGAGATTAGAACAGCATTAGATAAGTGTGTAACCTTAACCGAAATTGAGGATATTTACAGACCATTTAAGCCAAAGAAAAGAACAAGGGCAACCATAGCAAAGGAAAGAGGATTAGAGCCACTTGCAATATTGTTTTATGAACAAAAGGAAATGGAGAAATCTCCGCAAGAGTTAGCAGAACCTTTTATAAATGCTGAAAAAGAAGTAAATACTGCCCAAGATGCAATAAATGGAGCAAGCGATATTATTGCAGAAATTATTTCAGATAATGCGGAATATCGAAAACTAATTCGTGAGAAGACATTTTTATCAGCAACTTTGATTTCAAAGGGAATAAAGCCTGAAGAAAGTGTTTATTCACTTTATTATGAATACGAGGAAATGCTAAAAAATATGGCACCTCATAGAATTTTAGCAATTAACAGGGGAGAAAACGAGGAGTTTTTAAGTGTTTCAATTAATTGTGACCAAGGGGAGATAGTTTCATATTTAAAAAGCAAGGTTATTACTAATGATTTGAGTACAGTTGTAAATGTTATAGAGGGTGCAATAGTAGATGCATATAAACGATTAATTGCCCCTTCTATTGAAAGAGAATTAAGAAACGATTTAACCGATAAGGCTTCAGACCAAGCAATTAGAATATTTGCACTAAATTTGAAAAATCTATTATTACAGCCACCCTTAAAGGGAAAGACAGTTTTGGGACTTGACCCTGCATATAGAACAGGCTGTAAAATAGCAGTGGTTGACGAAACAGGCAAGGTTCTTGATACTACAGTCATATATCCAACTCCACCTCAAAGCAAAGTTGAGGAAGCTAAGGAAACATTAAAAAAATTGATAAAAAAACATAAGGTAGAAATTATTTCAATAGGTAATGGAACGGCTTCAAAGGAAAGCGAAATATTTGTTGTTAGTTTAATAAAAGAATTAAAAACAAAGGTTTCTTATATAGTTGTTTCAGAAAGCGGAGCATCTGTTTATTCGGCTTCAAAATTGGCATCAGAAGAATTTCCACAATTTGATGTTTCAATAAGAAGTGCAGTTTCAATAGCAAGAAGATTGCAAGACCCTCTTGCAGAATTGGTGAAAATAGACCCAAAGGCTATTGGAGTTGGGCAGTATCAACACGATATGAAACCGTCAAAGTTATCAGAGAGTTTAGGTGGAGTAGTTGAAAATTGTGTTAATAGTGTTGGAGTTGATGTTAATACCGCTTCTCATTCTCTTTTGTCCTATGTTGCAGGAATAAATTCATCTGTTGCTAAGAATATTGTAAAGTTCAGAGAAAATAACGGGAAATTTATGAGTAGAAAAGAGTTTTTAAAGGTTTCAAAACTTGGCGAAAAGGCTTTTTTGCAATGTGCAGGTTTTTTGCGAATACCTGAATCAAATAATATACTTGATAGGACAGCAGTTCATCCCGAATCTTATTTTGCCGCGGAAAAACTTTTAGATTTAATTGGAACAACTAATAATATTAATGAACAAGACGAAAAATTGAGCAGTGCAATAAATGAACTTGGAATAGAAAATGTTGCACAATTAGCCGGAGTTGGAGTTCCTACTTTAACTGATATAATTGAAGAACTAAAAAAACCTGGCAGAGATATAAGAGATGAACTTGAGAAACCAGAGTTAAGAAGTGATATTTTAGATATGAAAGACTTAAAAGAGGGTATGGTATTAAAAGGAGTTGTCAGAAATGTAATTGATTTTGGTGCTTTTGTTGATATAGGAGTTCATCAAGATGGGTTAGTTCATATTTCTGAAATGGCAAATAAGTTTATTAAACACCCTACAGAAGTGGTTTCTATTGGAGATAATATTAAGGTTAGAGTGCTTTCTATTGATACTAATAAGAAAAGGATATCATTATCAATGAAGGAAATCCCATTAATTTAGTTATTTTATAAGTATTTGCTAAATTGAATAAATAAAATTTGGGTATTTATTATGTATTCAAAAATTATTATTTGTGTTATTATTATAAAGAATTTAAATTGAATTTTTAGGAGGTTGTTTATAAATGGCAGGCGTAATATTAAAAAATATTGCAAAAACATATCCGGGTGGAGTTGTAGCTGTTTCGGATTTTAATTTAAAAATTAAGGATAAGGAGTTCATTATTTTAGTTGGTCCTTCTGGTTGCGGTAAATCAACTACTCTTAGAATGATAGCTGGTCTTGAGGAAATCACTGAAGGCGAGTTATATATTGGCGAGAAATTATGCAATGATGTTGCACCTAAGGATAGAGATATTGCTATGGTATTTCAAAATTATGCTCTATATCCTCATATGACGGTTTTTGAAAATATGGCTTTTGGTCTAAAATTGAGAAAAACACCAAAGGACGAAATAAGAAAGAGAGTTGACGAAGCCGCAAGAGTTCTTGATATTTCTCATCTTCTTGATAGAAAACCAAAGGCTCTTTCAGGTGGACAAAGGCAAAGAGTTGCTTTGGGTCGTGCTATTGTCCGTGAACCTAAGGTATTTTTACTTGATGAACCATTATCAAATCTTGATGCAAAACTTAGAGCTCAAATGAGAACAGAACTTTCAAAATTACATTTAAAATTGGGAACAACATTTATTTATGTTACTCATGACCAAACAGAGGCTATGACAATGGGCGACAGAATTGTTGTTATGAAGGATGGTTTCATTCAACAGGTTAATACTCCTCAATATTTATATGAACAACCTTGTAACCTTTTTGTTGCAAGTTTTATTGGTTCGCCTCAAATGAATATGATAGATTCTACTCTTTCATTAAAGGATGGAGATATTTATGTTGATTTTGAAGGCTTTTCTATTAAGTTACCTAAGTCAAAAGCTGAAGTTGAAGTTGTAAAAAACAATATAGGCAAAGAGGTTATTATGGGTATTAGACCTGAAAACATTCATAATGAAGAAATGTATATGGAAAGTTTAAAGGATAGTATTATTACTGCAGAAGTTGTTGTTACTGAACTTATGGGTGCTGAAACTTATCTTTACCTCGATGTAAATGGTAATAATTTAGTTGCAAGAGTTAAACCTACAACTGCTATAAAAAGTGGAGATGTAATTAAAATAGCTATTGACCCAGAAAAAATCAATTTGTTTGATAAAGAAACTGAAATTACATTAGTAAACTAATTAATAGTAAATATCATATTTAATCTCCTCTTTCTTTTAGAGGAGATTATTATTTTGAGTAATTTTGGTATTTTGGTATTTTTTTTAAAAAACTATTGCCAAAATACTAAGTATATGCTATAATTCATAAGCCAAATAAAACACACATCTTGTAATTTTTAAGCTCGGTGCCATATTTTTTATGGTGGCTTAAAGAAATGAGCAAGGTGGAGGAAAAAACTAAGGAGGATATTAAATGTCAGTTATTTCGATGAAACAGCTTTTGGAAGCAGGTGTCCATTTTGGACATCAAACAAGAAGATGGAATCCAAAAATGGCGGAATACATCTTCACAGAAAGAAACGGTATTTACATTATTGATTTACAAAAAACCGTTAAGAAAATTGAACAAGCTTATATGTTCGTCCGAGATGTTTCTGCTAATGGTGGAGATATTTTGTTTGTTGGAACAAAAAAGCAAGCTCAGGATGCTATTAAAGAAGAGGCCGAGAGGGTTGGAATGTATTTTGTTAATGCAAGATGGTTGGGTGGAATGCTTACAAATTTTAAAACTATTCGCAAGAGAATTGACCGTTTAGCTCAACTTAACAAAATGTCAGAGGATGGAACCTTTGAGTTATTACCTAAAAAAGAGGTAATTAAATTAAATTTAGAAATTGAAAAACTTGAAAAATACCTTGGTGGAATTAAAGAAATGAGAAAAATTCCGGGAGCATTATTTATAGTTGACCCTAAGAAGGAAAGAAATGCAGTTGCAGAAGCAAGAAAATTAGGTATTCCTATTGTTGCAATAGTTGATACAAATTGCGATCCTGATGAGGTTGATTATGTTATTCCGGGCAATGATGATGCAATTAGAGCTGTAAAGTTAATAGCTTTTACAATGGCAAATGCTGTTATTGAAGGAAGACAAGGCGATGAATTTTCAGTTTCTGAAGAAGATGCAGAAAAAGAAGAAAAAATAGAAAAAGAAGAAAAAACAGAAGAAGAAGAAAAAAAAGAAAAAGAAGTAAAAACAGTAAAAACAGTAAAAACAGAAAAAGAAGTAAAAACAGTAAAAACAGAAAACAAAGAAAAAGAAGTAAAAACAAAAAAAATAAAAAAAACAGAGGCGACACAAGAATAAAACTATTACTATAAAAATTAAAATTTGTGATATTTTATTTTCGTAGTTATTAAAAGCCCTTCTGTTAAATTAACAGTAGGGTTTTTCATTTAAAATAAGGAGGAATAATTATGTCATTTACAGCAAAGGATGTGGGGGCATTAAGAGCGAAAACAAGTTGTGGTATGATGGATTGCAAAAAGGCATTAACCGAAACAGAAGGTAATATGGATAAAGCAATAGATTATTTAAGAGAAAAAGGTTTAGCTACAGCTGCTAAGAAAGCAAGTAGAATTGCCGCTGAGGGCATAGTAAATTGTTTTGTTGATGGTAAAATTGGAGTTGTTATTGAGGTTAACTCTGAAACTGATTTTGTTGCGAAAAACGAGGATTTTCAAAGTTTTGTTAAAAACTGTGCAGTAACAGTTGCAAAAAACGATCCTTTATCCTTAGAAGATTTAGTAAAATGCAAATTAGAAGGTTCAAATAAAAAAGTATCAGAAATGCTTATTGAAATGATTTCAACAATTGGTGAAAATATAAATATTAGAAGGTTTGTTAGAATTCAAGGTAATGTGACAACTTATATTCACGGTAATGGTAGAATAGGTGTATTAATAGATTTTGATACTGAAGAGGGTATAGCAAACAAGGTAGAATTTATTGAAATGGGCAAAAATATTTGTATGCAAATTGCTGCTATGAACCCAACTTATATCGACAGAAGTTTAATAACTGCTGAAACTATTGAAAGTGAAAAACAAATATTATTAACTCAAATAAACAATGATGAAAAATTAGCAAATAAGCCGGATGCAATTAAAGAAAAAATGATTAATGGAAGAATTACAAAGTTTTACGAGCAGGTTTGTTTGGTTGAGCAAACTTATGTAAAAGACACCGATATGACAGTAGCAAAATATATTGAAAGTGTTGCAAAGGCTTTAGACACTAAAATTTCAATTAAATCCTTTGTTCGTTTTGAAAAAGGCGAAGGTTTAGCAAAAAAAGAAGATAATTTTGCTCAAGAAGTCGCAAGTATGGTTAAGTAATAAATTATTGAAATTAAAAAAGGCCGAGTATGGTTAATTCTAAACCTCATAATGTTAACAAAGTCCACCTTAATGTTGGTGGATTTTTTTAATCGGGAAAATAAGTAAAGTGATTATTACTAAAGATTTTTTCTAATTATCTTTTTATAATCTACTTTTACTATTGAAAAAACTATTAATACAATAAAAACAATTATAGCACAAAAAGAATATATATTTTTCATACCGAAAACTGGAAGCAAAAACCCTCCTCCAATACACCCTATAAATCTTGCTATACCAAAATTCAAAATTGCATTAAACATTTGAGAGGTGGCTTTACCTTCAGGTGGAGAAGAATTTGCTATGTAATATGCCAAATAATAATTAATTCCAACAATAGAGATTCCTTGAAATATTGAAAAGAAAATTATTAGAGGCAAAGAGGAAGTTGAAGCATAAACTACCCAACGAATCAAACAAAGAAAGCCAAAAAATAAGAGTGCAGGTTTTATGCTTACTTTTTTTAAAAATTTATCAGCAAAAAATAAAAAAGGAAATTCTAAAAGGGTGCAAAGCAAAGTTACAATTCCTAAAAGGGCAGTTCCGGCATTTAAAGTATTTGAAAAATAAATGCTAAAAAAAGCAGTATGAAATCCGTAAGTAATATTTATAATCATACTAAACAAAAATATTGCAACAAAATCTTTTTTTAAAAATAATGCTTTTGTATTAAATTTTTGTCCTTTTTTTCTATGCCCCACAACAATTGGACAAAACAATAAAGGGATAATAGTAATTAGAGCAGTTAAAGAATAAATAATAAAAATATAATTAATTGATTTAACAGCAACAAATCCCGCAATAACTGTCATAATAGCAAATCCCATTGTTCCAATTAAGCGAATTGGATTATATTTAATTCCATAATTTATTGCATATTCAAAAGCGATAGCGTCTGATAAAGGTGCTGTTGATGATTGACAAAAAAACAAAACAAGTATTAAAAGAAAAAATGCCAAAAAAGAATTTGCTAATAAAAAAATAGGCGAAATTACTAATGATAATATAATTGTATACATTAAAATTTTAGTTTTTGATTTTGATTTATCGGCAGCATTTCCCCAGAAAAACTGGCCAGCAATAGCAGAAAAAGGAACTAAGGAGAGCAGTAAACCAATTTGAACTGAGCTCAATCCTTTGCTACTTAAATATAATGGTAAATAAGTAGCTGGAATTGAAAGAAACATATATGATAGAAAAAACACTGATGATAAAGGCAAAAAATATTTTAGTATAGGGTTTTCTTTAATGTAATTTTTAATGTTTTTCATTATAGTTCCATTCTCCTTTCATTGAGGCACAAAGTTTGGAGGAAAGAAGTAGTGCGGTGGTAAGCGAAAGATAAAAAAACAGCCGTGCCGCATATTTAATATATGCAAACGGTTGGTTTTTTACCGACAACGACTGGGTGTGCTGCTTATTTCTTTCAAACTAAACCATTCCAATTCTTTTTTTTAATTATAACATAATAAATTCATAATGTTAATACCAAAAAAATAAATTTTATATTGACATTAATATTTAAATGTATTATAATTATGTCTGTAAAGAAAACTACTTTACAGTTTGAAGGGTAGATGATTTTAATGTATGAAAAAAATTTAAATTTATCATTACTGCTTGATTTTTATGGAGAATTATTAACTGCAAAGCAAAGAGAGGCTATGGAATTTTATTATGATGAGGATATGTCTTTAGCTGAAATTTCTGAGCATACAGGTATTACGCGTCAAGGAGTAAGAGATTGCATTAAACGAGGGGAAACAGTCTTGCTTGAAATGGAGGCAAAACTCTCTTTAGCAAAGAAATTTGATTTGCAAAAAAACAATGCACAAAACATTTTAGATTTGGCCTCTGAAATTAGAGATATTAATTTTAAGAGAAACTTTTCTCAAGAAATTGCAGAAAGAACTGATAAAATTGTAACAAGTGCAAGAGAAATATTAAGATAGTTGTAGGTGAAATGTAGTGGCGTTTGATAGCCTTTCTGAAAAACTTTCCAATGCTTTTAAAAGGTTAAAAAATAAAGGAAAGTTGACAGAAGTTGATGTTAAAGAAGCTATGAGGGAAATTAAGTTAGCTTTATTATCTGCTGATGTTAATTTTAAAGTTGTTAAAGAATTTATTAATAAAGTGACAGAGCGGGCTATTGGCGAAGAGGTAATGCTAAGCCTAACTCCTGCACAACAAGTTATTAAGATAGTGAATGATGAACTTGCAGGTATTATGGGTGGGGGAAGTTTTAAGATAAGTTTTGCATCTAAGCCTCCAACAGTGGTTATGTTAGTCGGCTTACAAGGAACAGGTAAAACAACACATTGTGCTAAATTGGCCGGTTATTTTAAAGGTTTAGGCAAAAGACCATTGTTAGTGGCTTGTGATATTTATCGTCCTGCGGCAATTTTGCAATTGCAAGTAGTAGGCGAGCAAGTAGGAGTCCCTGTATTTACTATGCCAGAGGGAACAAAGCCTTCGGTAATAGCGAAAACTGCAATTAAACATGCTGGGGATTATGGCAACGATATTGTATTTTTGGACACTGCTGGAAGACTTCATATTGATGAAATTCTTATGAATGAGTTGATTGATATTAAGAAAACTGTTATGCTTAATGAAATTTTACTTACAGTTGATGCTATGACAGGTCAAGATGCTGTAAATGTTGCTCAGGCGTTTAATAATGCTTTAGAAATTGATGGAGTAATTCTCACCAAAACTGATGGTGATACAAGGGGCGGAGCTGCTTTATCAGTCTTATATGTAACAGGTAAACCAATTAAGTTTGCAGGCACAGGCGAAAAGTTAACAGATATTGAAGTTTTTCACCCGGAAAGAATGGCAAGCAGAATTTTGGGTATGGGGGATGTTCTATCCTTTATTGAAAAAGCTGAAAAGTCTTTTGATGAGAAAAAAGCCATAGAGTTAGAAAAGAAAATGAAAAATAAGTCTCTTGATTTAAATGATTTTTTAGAACAAATGAGGCAATTAAAAAATTTAGGACCATTAGACCAATTATTGGGTATGATGCCGGGCATTAATCAAAGTTCTTTAAAAAATGCTAAAATTGATAATAGCATATTAGCTAAAACAGAAGCAATAATCCTTTCAATGACAAAAAAAGAGAGAGTAAAACCTGAAATTATTAATGGCTCAAGAAGAAAACGAATTGCCACTGGAAGCGGAACTAAGGTTGAAGATGTAAATAGACTTATGAAGAATTTTGAACAAATGAAGAAAATGATGAAGCAATTTAGCGGTAAAGGCAATAAATTCAAAGGAATGAAATTACCTTTTTAGTATTTTTCAAATTGATTTTTTCGTTTTAATAGCGATAAAATATATTTTAACTTTTATAGAATTTGGAGGTGAAATAAATGGCAGTAAAAATTAGATTGAGAAGAATGGGAGCTAAGAAATCACCATTTTATCGTATTGTAGTTGCAGATTCAAGATACCCAAGAGATGGAAGATTTATTGAGGAAATTGGAACCTATAATACTCTTGTTAACCCATCTGAGGTTAAAATTGATGCTGAAAAGGCATTGCAATGGATAAAAAACGGAGCACAACCAACTGATACCGTTAAGTCTATTTTAAAGAAAAATGGAATAGTTTAATGTTATTTTGCTTTAAAAAACTTTTTATTTGCATTTAGTATGAGGAGGAATTTTGTGAAGGATTTAATTATATTTTTAGCACAATCATTGGTTGAAAATCCAGACGAAGTATCAGTAGTTGACGCAGGTGAGATTGACGGTGTTACAACCTATAAACTTTCTGTAGCACAAAATGAAATGGGTAGAATTATTGGTAAGCAGGGAAGAATAGCAAAGGCTGTTAGAACTATTGTTAAAGCGGCTGCTATTCGTGAAAATAAGCAAATTAATATTGAAATAGTTGATGCTAAGTAATTTATAATGGGCTGGTTTTTGCCAGCCCATTCTTTAAGGGATGAAAAGATTATATGAATAATCTAATTGAAATTTGTAAAATTGTAAATACTCATGGTATTAAAGGTGAACTTAAGGTTTTACCTTTATGTGATAGCCCTGAAATTTTACTAAAAATAGAAAAACTTTATTCACAAGATGGCAAGACAATTTATAAAATTATCTCGTCGAGAATTCATAAGAATGCAGTATTATTACTATTTGAAATAATTGATAGTATAAATATAGCAAAAAAATTAATTAACACTATTCTTTATGCAAAAAGAGATGATTTTAGATTGCCTAAAAATGCAGTTTTTATTACTGATTTAATCGGATTAGAGGTTTTTGACCAAGATAGTAATGTTTTATATGGAAATATTATTGATGTGTTAAAAACCGGCTCAAATGATGTTTATGTTATTAAAGGAAAAGACAGAGAATATTTAGTTCCGTCAATAAAGGAATGCATAATTAAAACTGATATTGAAAACAAAAAAATGTTCATAATACCTTTAAAGGGGTTGTTTGATTGATTAATTTTGATGTTTTAACACTATTTCCACAAATGTTTGATGCTATATTAAAAGATAGTATTATTGGAAGAGCAATAAAAAAAAATATAATTAAGCTAAATTGCCACAACATTAGAGATTATACGGTTGATAAGCATAAAAAAGTGGATGATTCTCCTTATGGCGGTGGTAAAGGTATGATTATGCAAGCACAGCCTATTTATGATTGTTATAATGAAGTTATAAAGAATGAAGTAAAAAAGCCTCATACAATTTATATGTCTCCACAGGGCAAAACTTTAACTCAAAAAAAAGCCTTGAAATTATCAAAGCTTAATAATATTGTAATTCTTTGCGGTCATTATGAGGGAGTAGACCAAAGAATATTAGATGAAATAGTTGACGAGGAAATATCTATTGGCAATTTCGTGCTAACAGGTGGAGAAATACCGGCATTAGCACTAATTGACTGCATTTCAAGATTAGTCCAAGGAGTTTTAGCGGACGATGTTTGTTTCACTGATGAGAGCCATTTTAGTGGACTATTAGAATACCCTCAATATACAAGACCCCCTGTTTTTTTAGGCAAGAAAGTCCCGGAGGTTTTATTAAGCGGAAATCATAAGGAGATAGAAAAGTTTAAAAAGGAAAAAGCAATTGAAGTTACAAAGAAAAAGAGAAAAGATTTAATTAATAAAATAAAGTAAGGGGCTGTATCAAAACAATTAAAATAAAAAATATTGAACAGGAATTAAGAGATTCTTCGGGGATAAATCCCCTCAGAATGACAAAATGGGGGTCATTCTGAGCGAAAGCGAAGAATCTCTCTTTGAGTTTTACTATTTATTTTTGTTTTGATACAGTTCGATTTTAAATTACAGATATTATATTAAATGTCTAACTCTAAATTTTACCCCAATGTCATTTGAAATATTTCTGCAAATTTCAATATCTTCTTTTGGAAGATTATCAACAACAGTAAATATAACTTCTTTTACATATTTTTTGCTTTCTTTTGCAAATGTTAAAATGCTCTCAAATGTTTTTATTCCATAAACAGGATGACAAATTTTTATATAATCTTGCGAGTTTTTTGCATTTAGGCTAATTGACAATACATCAATTAGTCCTTTAAATTTTTGTGTTACATTTTGCCCGAAAATCAAATTTACCTGTCCATTAGTATTCACTCTAATTGAAATATTAGAGTGTTTTTTAATATTTTGGCAAACCCATAATAATTCATCTAATCTAATAAGTGGCTCGCCAAATCCACAAAAGACAACTTCTTTATATATGGATAAATCTCTTTTGCTAATATTATCCCAAATTTCCTCTTTTGTAGGCTCTTTTTCAAGCCATAAATTTTCGGCATCACCAACGCTTTGAGAGTTGTTTCTAATGCAAAAATCACAATTATTTGTGCAAGCATTTGTAATATTAAGGTATAAAGAATTTCCAATTGTATATGTAATAGTCATAAGTAAAACCTTTCTCCTAATTGAACGGTTTTAACCGTTCCGTTTATCAATTTTTATTAATATTAAAAAACTTCATTGCATTTTGTTTTGTTATATTAGCAACATCTTCAAATGTAATTCCTTTAATTTGTGCTATTTTTTCTGCCACTCTATAAACATATAATGAACTGTTTCTTTTACCTCTGAATGGTTCTGGGGCAAGATATGGGCAATCAGTTTCAATAAATATTTTTTCTAATGGTAGCCACTTAATTATTTCATCAAATTTTTTAGCATTTGAAAAGGTAATAACTCCTGTAAAGGAAATGTAAAAGCCTAATTCAATTAATTGTTTAGCCATTTCTAAGCTACCTGAAAAGCAGTGAAAAACACCTTTTGCCGTTGATTTTCTAATAATATTCATACAGTCTTCGGTTGCTTCACGACAATGAATAATAACGGGTTTATTAATCTTTGTAGCAAGGTCTAATTGGTCTTTAAATCTTTTCTTTTGAATATCCTTAGGAGAATGTTCATAGTGATAATCAAGACCTATTTCGCCAATAGCAACAACCTTTTCATTAGCAGATAACTTTTCTAATAAAATTAAATCGTTATCTGTCATTTCGCTTGCACTATGAGGATGAACCCCAACAGATGCATAAATAAAAGGATATTTTTTTGAAAGAACAACTGAAGCATAAGAGCCTCTCATATCAGAGCCTACATTTAAAACAAGAGAAATATTGTTCTCATTTAGAGAACTAATTAATGCTTCCCTGTCCTCGTTAAATTGTTCAAAATCGTAGTGTGCATGAGTGTCAAACAGCATAAATAAAACCTCATTACAAAAAATATTATTTTAAACTTTCTTCTATTTCTTTTAACTTAACCTTTTCATCAATTCTGCTAAATAGGGGAGAGGCAGTGCCAATTTTTGTGCCACTAATTGTTCCATTAAAAGAAGACAAGGACGAATAATCAATATTTTTGGCATTTATTTGTTTAATAATATTTTGGGCAGTATCGGGCAAAAATGGCTTTAATAAAATCGCACAAAATCTTATGCTTTCAAGCAAATTATATAAGACTGTTGCAAGTCGTTTTCTATTATTTTCATCTTTTGCTAAAATCCAAGGAGTAGTTTCATCAATATATTTGTTGGAGCGTCGAAACAATGTAAATATTTCATTAATTGCGTCTGCTACCCTAAGTGTATTCATATTATTTTCCACCTTTAAAGGTGTGGACAATGCTAATTCAATCAATTCTTTATCTTCATTTAAAATTGAGCCTTGCTTTGGAATAACCCCATCAAAATATTTAGTTATCATTGCAAGAGTTCTGTTAACTAAATTACCTAATATATTTGCTAAATCTGAATTTATTCGCTCAATCATTAATTCATAGGTTAAATTTCCGTCAGAAGAAAAAGGCATTTCATGTAATAAATAATAACGAACAGCGTCAACACCAAAGAATTTAACTAAATCCTCAGCATAAATTGAGTTGTTTTTGGATTTTGACATCTTTTCGTTACCGGTTAAAAGCCAAGGATGCCCAAAAATTTGTTTTGGTAAAGGTATTTCAAGTGCCATTAACATAATTGGCCAATATATTGTGTGAAATCGTAAAATATCCTTGCCAATCAAATGAACATTAGCAGGCCAATACTTATTAAACAATTCTCCGCTTTGACCGTAAGCATCAAAATCTAAAGCAGTAATATAATTTGAAAGAGCATCAATCCAAACATAAACAATATGTTTTTCATCAAAAGCAACAGGAACACCCCACTTAAAGGTAGTTCTTGAAACGCACAAGTCAGAAAGGCCAACCTTTAAAAAGTTATTCATCATCTCATTTTTTCTTGCTTCTGGTTGAATAAAATCAGGGTTATCTTCAATATGTTTTATTAATCTATCCGCATAATTAGAAAGTTTAAAGAAGTAGGCTTCTTCTTTTTCTTTGGAAAGTGGCTTACCACAATCAGGGCATATTTCGTTTTCAACTTGAGAAGGGGTAAAAAACGATTCACAAGGAGTGCAATATAACCCCTCATAAAAGCCTTTATAAATATCTCCTTTTTCATATAACTTTTTAAATATTTTTTGAACAGATTTTATATGCTTTTGGTCAGTCGTTCTAATAAATTGGTCATAACTAACATTCATTAAATCCCAAATCTCTTTAATCTTATTTGAGATAATATCAACATGTTCTTTTGAAGTAATGCCAGCTTCTTTTGCCTGCTTTTCGTTTTTTTGACCGTGTTCATCAGTTCCTGTTAAAAAATATACATCATAACAGGTAAGCCGTTTATATCGAGCGATACTATCAGCTAAAACCGCCTCATAAGTATTTCCAATATGAGGGACTTTTGATGTGTATACAATTGCAGTTGAAATATAATATTTTTTATTCATAGTTGTGCCTCCAAGTTATTTTA
>CAZFQD010000017.1:0-23700 GCA_964520885.1 uncultured Oscillospiraceae bacterium
ATGTCAATAAAGATATATTGTTTTTGGATTTTAAAGAAGAGAGAATTTTCGTAGGTGCTTTTAAATTATAATCATTTCTTGCTGACTAAAAGACTGGGAGGATACGTTTATGCAATGTCAACTACTATTTATACAACGCCAACATATAATTTGAGCATTATAGTAAAATCTATATTTCCTGTATTTCATAGCCTAAATATGTTTTAAAGGCCTCTAAAATAACTTTTTCATAACTACCATTTGTTACACTCACATGATGACGATACCCGTTTTTGCCAATAGAAATAAGCTTCTTTTGTAGCCCTTCAATTTTAGCCACTCCACCACAACCAAAAAAACCTTCTTCAATAACATCGTTAGTGAATTCGCCCTGTCCTACATATACAATAAACTTTCCATTATCAGTTTTAGAGCTTGCAAAGGTCATTGGAAATGCTTTAATTCTACCCACATTTGTTCCCCAACCACAGCCCTCACCATAAGCTTTTGCAAACATTTTATGGTCTATTATTTCGCCCTTTGCAGTCATATATTGCTGTGCTACTGGTCCACAGTGGAATAAAATACACTTGTTTTCATCTTCGCTATAATTATTATTCCAATCAAGACAAATAGACGGTTTTTGTGAAGCCGCTTGCAAAGCATACATTGGTATTGCATTAAGTACATCAACCTCACAAGCCGCTACAAAGCCCCTATCATTTAATTCGCTAAGCAAAACGCAAGGAGATACTCCAAGTAACTGCTCTATTTCATTCCAACATCTAAGAGCTAAGCAATCAAGCGAATAGTCCTTAATAATATCATCTATAACAACACTAAGTTTTGCCAATGTTTCAGTCTTATTTTTAGGACAACAGCTAAAATTTGAGTAATTTTCAAGCCTTTCAATTTTGGTTTTAACCCTTTCGGAAGAACTATCTAATTTATTTAGTCTTAAAAGCACTTCTGAAAGGTCTAAGGCTTCCACTGTAATGCCATATTTTTGAAGGGTTAACTCATCAAAACGAACGGTTTTAAAAGCGGTAGTTCTTGCTCCAATTGCACCAACAGTAACTCGTTTCATATTTTTCACGACACGACAAACAGCACCAAAGTCTTGAAGCTGCTTAGCAAAATTATCACTCAAAGTGCGAACTGTATGTGGTTCAAAAACTGTAAACGGCAAACCATACTGACAAAATACGTCCATAATAGAAAATTTGCCACAAAAGGCATCCCTTCTATGAGAAAAATCCATTTTGCCTATTTCATCTGGGTAAGCTTGTATTAAAATTGGCACGTTGCAATCCCTTAAAGCTGATATAGCACCATTTTCGTCACTAAAGTTTGGTAAGCACAAAACAACACCATCATATTTCCCCTCGTTTTGTTTTAAGAAATTTGCATATATTTTACCTTCCTCAGGAGTTTCAACTGCACCAAAACGAGTTTCCTTATCATCAAGCATTAAGGCTTCAAACCCCTGTGTTTCAACTGCTTTTTTCATTTCCTCTCTTGCTCCTGCTACAAGACTTTCAGGAAAAAATCCTCTATTACCGAAATATAATGCTAAAGTTATTTTTTTCATTTTCATTTACCCCTTTATTTATATAAATTTGCAATGCTTTTTCTCACTATTTTATATTTTTTATAATTTTCCTCATAAAATTTGTTATCCATTATATTAGGCTCAACTGCGTTTCTTTTCTTAACAAAAATTCCTACAGCTTCATTTATATTTCTGTAAACACCTGTTGCAACACCAGCTAATATAACAGCCCCTACAATTCCAGCCTCGTCAACATCAAGCGGAACAATGGTTTTCCCTGTAATACTCGCCTTAATATTTAACCAATAATCCGACTTTGCACCCCCTCCTACTGCTCTAAGCTCGGAGATTTTAATACCAGATTGCTCTAAAATTTCCATATTGTATTTCATTTCATAAGTTACTCCCTCAATCAAAGCACGATAGAGAGTAGCTCTATTGGTATCAAATTTTAGTCCTAAGAACGCACCTCTTGCCTCATTATTCATATCTGGCGTAGCCGAACCTGCAAAATGAGGAATAACGATTAAATCAGTAGGCTTTTTAGCACCCTCGTTATCCAAAAGCTCATAAACACTAATTCCAAGCTCCTTTGCTTTCACAGCCTCATAAGTTGCAAAATTATTTTTAAACCATTTTAGGATTGAGCCACCAGTAAAATTAAAGGCATAAGTTGCATACATTCCATCTATTACATAAGGAACGCAGGCATAATTATTACTTAAAAATTCCTCTGTTAGTATAGGCTTATCAAAAATAGGGGTTATACATTCTACTGTTCCCATACCATCAATTGCTATGCTTGTATCCACAACACCTGCACCCAAAGCGGCACATATTTGGTCGTGTCCCCCTGCAACTACCAATAAATCATTTGGCAAGGATAAATTATCTGCCATATTGGGCTTGATTTTACCTATAATTGTTCCAGAAGGAATTGGTTTAGGCAATTTCTCAATATCAATATTTGCTCCATTTAAAAGAAAATTAGACCATTCCTTTTTTATAACATCAAATGCCATTGTTCTTGCGGCAAGAGAATAGTCAATAATTGCTTCGCCTGTGAGCATATATGCACAAAAGGAGCCAATTAGCAAAAATTTAAAGGTTTTTTCATAAATTTCAGGGTGGTTTTCCTTTATGTAACATATTTTTGATAGTGAATACATAGGATGAGGATTAACACCCGAAATACTCATTATTTTGTCTTTGCTTAAAAACTTTACTAATCTATCACATTGCTCTTTTCCCCTTATGTCTGTGTAAAGCATTGTGTTCATTAGCACCTTACCATCTTTGTCAATTGGCACAAAGGATTCTCCAAAGGATGAAATACATAAAGCTGTTATTTTTTCTTTTACCTGAGCAGTGCAATCCTTTATAACCCTTGTTACATTTCCCCATATTATATTTCCATTTGTTTCATATACATTTTCAAATGGAGGGTACTCAATATATGAATAAGCTAACTGCTTTCCATTTGTGTCAAAAACCATAGCTTTGCAACCAGAAGAACCAACGTCAAGACCTAATAGAGCCATATGCTTTAATCCTTTCTAATTATTTATACCACATATTAAGGTATTCCCTTACCATTCTTTTCATCTCATTAAAAATTATATCCTGCCTATATACTGTGGTATAGTTAGCTATTGAGGGCTTTTCACCTGTTAAACATTTCTCGGTTAAATATCCATCATTAATTAGTCTTTCAATAGTAATTTTATTTGCCACCTTAGATGAATTTTTAACCATATCTTCAAATAGAATTGGTGTAGCATCTCTTTCAAGTGCTGTCCAAATATTAACCTTGCAAATGCCATCATTAAATAGTTCTCTAACCTGCTCATTAGAGACAGAGGATGTCCCATGAAGCACGATTTTTGTTCCAATTTTCTCCTTAATGCTTCTTGCCACATCGCCGTAATATTTTAATTCTTTCCCTGTCGCTCTATGCTCTGTTCCTAAATTAGCAACAATTAGGTCTACTCCTGTTTCCTTAGCATATTTTAAAGCATTTTCTGGAGTGGTTAGCTCATTATGCTTAGTTCCTGTTGCGTCAACAATTTCATCGCAAGCACCTTCAATTAAAATCTTATCCTTGTTGTTTTTAACAAATTCAGCAGTTTTCTTAATATTTTCATTAAAGGGCAAGGCAGAGGCATCATACATTATGGAGGAATAATCGCTTAAATCGCTATTTAGAAGCTCTAAATCATCGTCAAATTGAATATGGTCAAGATGTAACATTACATATACGTCCTCAAAAATACAACCCTTATCGGCAAGTGCTTTTATATCGTTAACAAAGAGTTTAAGCCCTGTTGTATAGTCCCTTGTGTGAGTATAATTTGGTGCTTGTGCTCTGTGGCTATAATTGCAGGTTATGGCTATAATGATTGGCACATTTTCAATTCCCTTTTCTTTGCCAAATTCTAATACTGCACTTAAAATTGCCTCTGTTGTAGTTAAATTTTCCGTGCAAATACAAGGCAAAACCCATCCGTTTTTCTCAGCTTCCTTATATAAAGCCCTTACCTCGTTTACATTAGTAATAATCATTTTTTTCTCACCTTTTCTTAAATATTATCTTGATTATACTAAATTATTAATATATAATTATAGTAACAAATGTATTGAAACTGGTAATTTTGTTTGGATTTTCGGAAGGGGCGTGAAAGTCTATGCCTTTAAAAATTAATAGTGTTAAATTAAAAGAATTATTAATGGATTTTTTTATACTAACTAAAATACGGATTGTTCTTTTTGACAATGAATTTAATAAGATAATGTCCTACCCCGAAAAGGAATGTGATTTTTGCACATTAATAAAAAGCAATGAAAAAGCCAAAAAAGAATGCGTTCAAAGCGACCTTACTGCATTTCAAACTTGTTGTAGCACCAAGCGACTATATATGTATAAATGCCACACAGGGTTAATTGAAGTAGCCACACCGATTAAGGTTAATGATATTGTGCTTGGCTATGTTATGTTTGGTCAAATTATTGATAAAAGCAATAGAAACGACGAAAAAAGCAACGTATTAAGACGTTGCCTAAAATATAATTTAGATAATGATAAACTTTCCACAAACTTTGATAAATTAATTTCAAAAAGCAAGGAGCAAATAAAAGCCGCTTCTAAAATATTAGAAAGTTGTGCTTGTTATTTGTGGATTTCGGAGCTTGTGAAAATTGGGGAAGAAAGCTTATTTTTAAAAATAGATAAATTTATAGATAAAAACATTCAAGAAGAAATATCCATTAAAATGCTTTGTGATAATTTTTTAATCAGTCGTAGCAAGCTCTATGAGATATCAAATAAATATTTTGGTATGGGGATTTCACAGCATATTAGAAAAAAAAGGCTTCATATGGCTATTTCTATTTTAGAAAATGAAAAATGCAATATTAATGAGGTTTGCTCTCGTGTTGGCATTAATGACTACAACTATTTTTCTAAAATGTTTAAAAAAGAAACAGGGCTTGCACCTCGTTTGTATTTAAAAAATATTAGATAGTTGGAAATAATATTTACTTTAAAGGCACAGGGAAAAGTGGTGCTACACTCGTTACAGTGACCTCTGCAACATCCACAACTTAAAGGTGGGTTATCACACATATAGCTTAAGTAAGGTTGCTTTAAATAGGAAATGGAAAAGCTCACAAACCTATGATAGACCATCTTATCTCATTTTGATTCTATTTATGATTTTAGAATATAAATTGCCTTAAAATAACCGTTAAGATACTGTGTTTTTGAAGACTAATTAGTATTATAGGCTCCTTATGGAGTTTCTAAGACATAAATTTGTATCTAAAACTTTTGTGAGTGGGAAATCTGAATAATCACCATTTAACCTTCTGAACAAAATTTGAGATGCTACTATTCCCATTTGTTCCATAGGCTGCTCAACCAAAGAAAGAGGGGGTTGGATAACATCAGATAGCTCAAAATGGTCAAATCCAATAATAGACATATCAGTTGGAATTTTTATATTCATTTCATTAAGTGCTATCATCATACCTACTGTCATATGATAGCTTATTGCAAAAATTGCAGTTGGTAAATTGGTCAATTCAAGCAGTTTTTTTGTTGCATTATATGCTTTTTTATAATCATACATTCCATATACAATTAAGCTTTGGTCAATTTCAATTTTACTATTTGAATGAGCTTTATAATAACCATTTAAACGTCCTGTGCTTGTGGGGTCGTCTTGAAAACCGCAAATTATTCCAATTCTTTTGTGATTGCATGATAGGAGTTTGCTAACAGCTCTAAAACCTGCTTTCTCATTATCAATCAATACAGAATCTGTTGAAATCTCTTTTACTGTTTGGTTAACAAGAACAAAAGGAATCTTTTTTTCAAAAAAAACATTTAATATAGGTAAGTACTCGCCGGTTAAGTAAAGAATGGCACCATCAATTTTTTTATCGAGCAAATATTGGAGCTTTTGTTCTTGGTTTATTACATCATAATTATAATTACATAAAAGTATAGTATAATTGTGAGCTGTTAAAATTTTCTCTGCGGCTTCAATTATACTTGCTGAAAATATATCTGTTAGACTATTAATTAATATTCCGATTGTCATAGTCTTGTTGCATTTCAAACTTTTTGCAATAATGTTTTGTTTATAATTTAATATATCAATAGCTTCCTTGACTTTTTCCATATTTTCTGGTTTGAGAGTAACACCATTCAAATATCTTGAAATACTCCCTACAGAAACCTTAGATAGTTTAGAGACATCGTTAATGGTTGCAGACATAAAATCATCTCACTTTTCTTTTATAAAATAATGACTATTAAAGAGTTAATTTGGTATTTATTTACAATAAAAATGATTGAATAAATTAATACTTTTCAATTCAAGTAATCAAATATGTGCAATGTAATTAAAATATATAATAAAAATCTTAAAAAGTCAATATAATTACATTTTTTTAAGTTTCCCCATTTTTTAGCCACATTCCGCTCAACTTACGATGTTTTGAAAAAAAAATGGGGAAACTTAAAAAATAGATATTGACAAATGTAAATTATGCGATATAATTAATTTAAGCAATGAATGAATAAATTATTTAAGAAGATGTAGTTGATTGTGAGTAAATTAAATTTTGGTCAAGAATCAGAGGGTGGAATCACAAAATGAACGAACCAAAAGCTACGGTTGGAATTGCATAACTCAAAAAAAATGATATGCTAAGTGAAAAAATAATTGCAAACGGGAGATATTTAAACGAAGGCTTACAAGATATTAAAGTAATTATAAATTTCTATTTGTATTATTATTTGATAATAAAAGTGCATAATTATTAATATTTATTTTATTAAAGGTGGTACTTAAAATGTATAGGTATTTTAAAGTAGCTAAGCAATCAATATCAATAATGATAGCAATTTGTTTGTTAATAACTGGTAATTTATTTATAATTTTTAGGTCTGATATAATTGCTAAAGCTATTGATGGGGAAGATATTACATTAAATAGTGAAAATTCAAATGATAATTCTTATGAAAAATATTTAGACACATATAAAACTGCACTTAGACCAATGGATAAAATAAATTTAGATAATAAAATGATAAAGGAAAAATCAGCAACAGGCATTGATATTCTTCCTAATTATAATGAAAAAGAGAATTTATTGAAATTAAGCGGTAGCGACAATTATGTAGTATATGAATTTGAAGTTTTGTCCGAGGGACTTTATAATATTGAAATGGAATATATCCCTTTTAGCGGTCAAAAACATTCTCAAATTAGCTTGAATATGGAAATTGACGGTAAGGTACCACATAGCCAATTAACTGGAATGGTTTTTTGTAGACCATGGGAAGAAATGGGATATTTTAAGCAGGACAGCAGAGGAAATGACCTTCAAAAAAGTCAAAATGAAAAATTCTATTGGATGTCATCTTTCTTTTTTGATTCAGAGGGCAAATACAATGATCCATTATTGTTTTATTTTAGTAAAGAAAAACATACTATAAAAATCATAGGAGCACAAACAGATTTTATAATTAGTAATCTACAAATATCCAATGAAATGCCTGCACCTAAATACAGTCAATTAAGCAAAGAATATTCTGAAAAAGGTTATAAAATGCCAACAGATGTTATTAAAATATTTCAAGGCGAAAATACATATTTAAAATCCGACTCAACCATAACAGCTTTATTTGATAAAAGCGACCCTATCACTCAGCCTAATGATGCTAAGATGTTAAAGCTAAATACTATAGGCGGATTAAAATGGCAGACTCCAAGACAATGGATATCTTGGAAGGTTAAGGTTGATAAAGCAGGACTTTATCAAATTGCTATTAAAGCAAGGCAAAATTTTAAAAGTGGGTTTTTCTCTACAAGAAGATTGTATATAGATAATGAAGTTCCATTTGAGGAATGTAATGCAATAACTTTTGATTTTAAAAATATGTGGGAAAATAAAGTTTTAGGAAAAGCAAACGAACCTTATTTGTTTTTTCTTGAAGAAGGAGAGCATGAGATCAAGCTCGAAGTTGTTCCGGGTGAGTTTTCCCAAACATCAATTGCTATTGAAAAAAGCATTTATATGCTAAATACTGTTTTGAGAAACGTTATTATGGTAGCTGGTAATACACCTGATAAATACCGTGATTATTACTTGGATAAAGAAATACCTGGATTAGTAGCTAAGTTAAATGAGATACTTACTATTCTTAGAAAGCAAAAGGAAATAATTATAAGTATAAGTGGTAAGACCGGTGGAGAAATGGCTTATATACAAACACTTATAAATCAACTTGAGAATTTTATTAAAAATCCAGATGACTTGGCAATTAAATTAGATGCATTTAAATCAAATATTGCTAGTCTTGCGGCTTGGAATATGAAACTAAGGGAACAACCTTTAGAAATTGACTACATTTCTATTTTTACTTCTGATAAAAAGTTGCCAAATGCTAACGGGAATTTTTTTAGCAAAATATGGTTTGAAATTAATAAACTAATTTCATCATATGATAAAGATTCTGGAATAATAGGAGATTATTATTCAGAGGATGAGGCTTTGAATGTTTGGATATCAATGGGTCGTGACCAGCTTCAAATTATAAAAGAACTTGTTGATAGTGATTTTGTTGCTAATAATAAGATAAAAGTAAATGTCAATCTTGTTCCATCAGGAATAAGAGAAGCGGTTATGGCAGGTAAAGGACCCGATATTGCACTTTTTGTAGCAAGTGATGAGCCTATAAATCTTGCGTTGAGAAGCTCGCTAATTGACCTTTCAAAGTTTGATACTTTCAATGAAGTTAAGTCAAGGTTTATAAAAGATTCTATACTTCCATTTGAATTTAACAAAAAATGCTATGCTCTTCCGCTTACACAAAGCTATCCTATGCTTTTTGTTAGAACTGATATTTTTAAAGAATTAAATCTTAAAATACCTCAAACTTGGGATGATATTTATAATATCGCTCCAAAATTGCAAAGAAAAAATATGGAAATTGGAATTCCTGCAAGTATTGGTATGTTTGCTACTTTACTATATCAAAATGGTGGGAAGTTTTTTAATGATAGTTATACTCAAACAAATTTCAATGAAAAATATGCAATTGACGCATTTAAAACCTGGACGGATTTTTTTGTAAAGTATGATTTCCCGCTTCAATATGATTTTTATAACAGATTTAGAATTGGAGAAATGCCAATAGGATTTGCTTCATATACAATGTATAACTTTTTTAAAGTTGCCGCACCAGAAATAAATGGGCAGTGGGTAATGGCACCTATTTGTGGAGTTATGAAGGATAATGGAGTAATTGACCGAAGTGTATGTAGTGGGGAAGTAGGTAGTTCAGGACTTGACCAGGGAGTTACAACAGCAATAATGCTAAGAGGGGTTAAAAATCAAGAAAATGCTTGGAAATTTCTTGATTGGTTTACAAATGCTAATACTCAAGCGAGTTTCGGCATTTTGCAGGAGACAATTATGGGACCTACAGCAAGATATCCTACGGCGAATATTGAGGCATTTAAAAGATTACCTTGGAAAAATGAAGAGAAAAAGCTTTTGCTTGAACAATGGAATAATTTAAAACCTATTGAAGAGGTGCCTGGCAACTATTATGTAACAAGACATTTAAATAACGCATTTAGGCAAGTAGCTTATTTTTACGAAAATCCAGTTCATACTTTAAATAAATATAATGTTGAAATCAATAAAGAAATACTTAGGAAACGAAATGAGCTTGGTTTAAAATAGTATGAATGTTAAATTGTATTTTTGCAGTAATAATTTATAATTATTTTATTAGGAGTGAAAAAATGGAAAGAAAATATTATATAAAGGAAATTATTAAATATAAATCTTGTTATCTTATGATAATGCCTTTTATGATTTTGTTTTTCGTTTTTATAGTATTACCTGTAATCTCATCCTTTGTTCTTAGTTTTACGAATTTTAATATGCTTGAATTGCCAAAATTTGCAGCCTTTAATAATTATATTCGTCTTTTACTTGATGATGACGTATTTTTGATTGCAATTAGAAATACTTTTGTATTTGCACTTATAACAGGTCCTTTAGGATATTTTGCTTGCTTGATTTTTGCTTGGTTAATTAACGAACTTGGGCCTAAATTGAGGGCGGTTCTCACTTTTATATTTTATGCACCATCAATATCAGGAACATTGTTCATTATGTGGGCTTTTATTTTCAGTGGTGACCAATATGGTTATCTTAATTATTTTTTGAATAGCTTGGGAATTATTGATGAACCAGTTCAGTGGTTAAATAATCCAAATACAATGTTAATAATAATAATTATAGTTCAAATATGGATGAGTCTTGGAGCTTCATTTTTAGCCTTCATTGCAGGTCTTCAAGGTGTTGATAGACAGCTTTATGAAGCGGCCGCTGTTGACGGTGTTAAGAATAGGTGGCAGGAGCTGTTTTTAATAACATTACCTTCAATGGGACCACAACTTTTATTCGGAGCAGTAATGCAGATAAGTGCAGCATTTGCTGTAAGTTCTATTTGTATTGCATTAGCAGGTTTTCCGTCTACTGACTATGCTGCTTTGACAATCGTATCACACATTATGGATTATGGAACAATAAGATTTGAATTAGGTTATGCTTCAGCACTTTCGTTTGTTTTGTTTTCAGTTATTATAATAATAAATAGTGTTATACAAGCTGTTATTAAGAAATATGCTGATAGTTAAAGTTTTTTTAGATATATTTTGATTTTGAACAAATAATTGGAAGGTGAAATAGTGGGATTGCTAAATAAAAGTAAATCAGGTGTTAGAAGGTCAGCATATGGTGATTTTTTTGTATTTTTAATTTTGTGTTTAGTAGCAGTATTTATGCTTATCCCTTTTATATATGCTATAGTACAAGCATTTAAACCTATGGAGGAGATTTTTGCCTATCCGCCAAAGTTCTTTGTTGTTAATCCTACAATTGAAAACTTTTATATCCTATCTCAGCTTACCAATAATATGTGGGTACCTTTTTCAAGATATATCGTAAATACAGCTTTTATATCTGTAGTTGGTACTATTATTACTCTTATTATCTCATCAATGGCGGCTTTTCCACTCGCTAAGTATCCATTTCCAGGAAGTAAAATTATATTTAAAATTATAATTCTATCATTGCTATTTGTTGGTCCAGTAACTAGTGTCCCACAATATGTTATTCTTGCTAAGATGGGTGCTATAAACACATATTATGCAGTTTTATTACCAGCATTAGCTAGCCCATTGGGACTATTTTTACTTAAAAACTTTATGACTCAAATTAATGATGCTATGATTGAAGCGGCAAAGATTGATGGAGCAAATATACTCACAATTTATTACAAAGTAGTAATTCCAATTGTTAGACCTGCAATATTAACATTGGTTATTCTATCATTTCAAGGATTTTGGAATAATACGGGTAGTGGTTTTATATATGATGAAGCTAAAAAGTTTCTACCTACTATTCTTAGTCAGATAGTTAGCTCTGGAATTGCAAGAGTTGGTGTTGGAGCGGCGGCTTCGGTTATAATGATGATACCACCATTTGTTATCTTTATAATGCTTCAAAGGAGAGTTATTGAAACAATGGCTCATGCAGGAATTAAATAATATGAAATGGAGGAGTTAAGTTTGAGACACAATATTTTTAAAAAATATGTTTTGATTGTATTACTTGCAATTATATCTTTACAAATACCAATTTTTGCCGCTCCAAGCCAATCATATACATACGATTCATATGGAAAATCAGTAGCTTCTCCTCCTGTATATGAGGTTTCGGATGTAGTTAATGGGATAAATATTGGGTGTGATTCATTGAAAAAACCTAATGATATGTTTGTAGATAAGAATGGTAGCATATATATTTTGGATACTGGAAATAACAGAGTTATAATAACAAAAAATAATTTTAAAATTGAAAAGATTATAAGTAGTTTTAATATAGACGGGAAAGAATCTCCTCTAAATGAACCAAAAGGTATTTATGTTGATAGTAAAGCAAATATATATGTTGCGGATACAGGTAATAATAGGGTAGTTCTTATTGATAAAGAAGGCAATATTAAGAAGCAATTATTAAAACCTAACTCCAGTGCATACGATCAAGAAAAGGATTTTTTACCTGTTAAAGTAGTAGCTGATAGGTCTGACAATACATATATTATTTCAACTGGAATTAATGAGGGCATAATGGTATTTGACAGTGAGGCTAAATTTCAAGGGTTTTATGGAAGCAATAAGGTTGTCCAAACTACTGAGGTTTTAACAGATTTTTTTTGGAAGCAAATAATGAGTAAAGAGCAAAAAGAACAGTTGGGAAGGCAAGTCGACCCTGCGTTAAGAGCTTTAGATATTAGCGAAGATGATTTCATTTTTTCTCTTACAAATATGAATTTATCAGTGTGGGCGGATTATAAAGATGAAGCAGATAAAATTCGCAAGCTAAATCCTAAGGGCAAGGATATCCTTGTAAATAAAATGCCTGAGTACGCACAAGCCGCTTTTGAAAAAGATTCTAAAAATTTAAATTATGCAGACACAAATTATGATGAAAATGGTTTTGTTAATATAATTGATAATTTAAAGGGTAGAATTTTGCAATTTGATTCAGATATGAATTTAGTTATTGCGTTTGGTACTTTAGGCGATTATAAGGGAGCGTTTAAAAATCCTTCTGCGATAGAGTCATATAAAGAGCAATTATATGTCCTTGATTCATCAAAATGCAATATAACTATATTCAAGTTAACTGACTTTGGAGAAAAAGTTCATACTGCTATTATCGTTTATAGTGAAGGTAATTATAATGCTGCTATTACTCCTTGGAATGAGGTATTAAAGTTAAACACTAATTATGAAGCAGATTATATTGGAATAGGAAATGCATATTTAAGTCAACAAGAATATTTAAAAGCTATGGAATATTTTAAAATAGGTAGAGATAGCAAAAAGTATAATGATGCTTTTAAATTATATAGAATTAGCGTAATCAGAAAATACTTTGCCTTTTTTGTATTAGGAATTTTGATTTTTGCACTATTTATTGTGTGGATAGTAAAAAGAAAAAAAACATTAACCGCAAATAAAGATAGAATGTGAGAGATATTTAAATGAAAAAGTATAAGTATCCTTTTTATATAATGTTTCATCCTCTAAATGGCTTTGAAGAAATGAAGTACCGAAATGGTTATTCTGTATTTATTTCAGTAGTTATTTTCATCTTTGCTGTGATGTTAGAGATTGTAAATAAGCAGTTTACCGGAAATCAAATAGCAATTTATGATGTCGATAAGGTGGATTTGTTAATTACTCTAATTTTAAGGTTCGCTGTCATATTTATTTGGGCTATTTCTAACTGGAGTTTTTGTGTACTTATGGACGGGAAGGGGACATTTTCTAAAATATGGGTTATATCAAATTATTCATTAGTTCCTTATATAGTCATAAATTATATATGTATTATTCTAAGTAATGTTTTAATAAGAGAAGAAAGTGTTTTTCTATCATGGCTTATAATGCTTGGTATTTTGTGGAGTGTAGTATTGATAATTACTGGGATAATGGCAATTCATGAATTTACCTTTTCAAGAACCATATATACGATTATTCTTACACTTTTAGGTATGTTAATTATTCTTTTTGTTATTTTTCTCATATTTAGTCTTTTTCAGCAGGTAACTAGCACTATCATTACTATTTTTAACGAAATAGCTTTTAGATTAAGATAGAAGAGTTTTTAATAAATGCAGAATGGTGGTTAATATGAAATTAAAAAAAGCATGTATTATTTTAGTTTTTATTGCTTCAATATTGTCTTTTGGTGTAAATTCAACAGTTGTTTATTCAAACAATGTAGACTCTGATATAAAAATCATTAAATCAGAAGAGATATTATTAGTTAAGACTGACTTATCAATCCCAACAGGTTATGAAATAAAAGGAGAATCGGATAATTTAGCTCTATTGCTTAATCCGTTAACCGTTGAATTTATAGTAAAAAATAAATCTACTGGCTATATTTGGTATAGTAATCCTAAAAATAGAGAAGAAGATAAAATCGCAGCACCTATTTATAAGATTGAAATGGGTGCAACATTAATCGTAAATTATTCTGATACTAAAAAAGGGGAAACAGGCAAATTTAATACTTTGATTGAATGTGTAAATGAAAATACAGTAAATATAGTAGATATTAAAAATGGTTTTAGAATTAATTTTTACTCTAATTACTATAAACTTTTAATACCTTTTCAAGTATATTTAGAAAATGATTATTTAAAGGCAGAAATTTTAACAAAAGAAATTAAAATAGAAGATGAAGCAATAAAGATTACATCAATTCAAATGCTACCATATTTCGGAGCGGCATTTGAAGATCAAACAGGATATATGTTTATTCCTGATGGTTCAGGTGCAATTATTAATTTTAACAATGGAAAGAAAGATGTAGGCTTATATTCAAGACCTATTTATGGTAAGGACATCGTGGATTCTCCATTAAGTAATGATTTGACTGTTGAAAATATTAAGATGCCAGTTTTTGGTTTAACTAATGGTGATAATTCCCTTTTTGCAATTGTAACTGATGATGATGAAGAGGCAAATATAAATGCTATGGTAAATGGAAACAAAACGAGTTATTCAAATATTTATGCCAGCTTTAATACTTTAGCAAAAATAGACTATGAACTTGTGAGGAATTATGCCATTACTGTTTTTGAAAAAGGTGGAATTAAATCACAAAAATTAGGGATTAAATACTTTTTCTTATCAGGAGAGAATTCAAATTATAGTGGAATGGCAAGAAAATACAATGATTATTTAATAAATACAGAAGGCTTTAAAGTAAAACCCAAAAAAGACAATGCATTATTCATAGATTTATATGCTGGTGTAATGAAAACAAAATCAATTCTTGGATTTAAGGTAAATACAATTCAAAAGTTTACAACTCCAAATGAGGCAAAAATAATTGCTGATGAGCTAAAAAAATCTGGTGTTAATAATATTGTGATACGCTACAATAATTGGAACGATGATGAACTTTATGAAATGCTACCCACAAAGGCTGTTTTTTCAAATGGGTTTAATATAAAAATTAAAAAGTTTATAAATGATTTTAGCTCTGAAAATGTTGATTTTTACCCAGCGGTTAACAGATTTTTGACATTTAGAAAACCGCAAAATATATTCAGTACCAGTTTTGACATAGTAACAGATTTAGTTGGAATTTCTGTTCGTAGATATGATTACGATTTAGGGTTAGGCAAGAGATTAGGAGCACCATTTTATATTTCGAAGATTAATGTGTTTGAAAATAATATGGGGAAATTTATAAATAGTGTTAATAAAGAAGGATTCAGCAAATTGGCTGTAAGTGATATTGGAAATACGCTTTTTAGCGACATAGGCTCATCAGTTTATAAGAAGAATGATATAAAAAAAGTAATGGTTAAATTCCTTGAAGCATTTCATAAAAATCTTGATAAAATGCTACTTGAAAACCCAAACATTTATGCAGCAAAATTTGCAGATGATATTATTTATATGCCTATTTCATCTAGCGGACAAGACTTAATAGATGAAGATGTGCCATTTATTCAAATTGCATTAAGTAATATTGTGCGTTATTCAGCAAAACCAATAAATCAAAGTAGCGACCCAGATAAAATGTTTTTAAAGACTATTGAAACAGGAAGTATGGCATCTTTTGCATGGATTTATAAAGATGCAGTGCTATTAAAAAATACATCGTTGGATTATTTATATAGTGCAAATTATAAAACATGGATTGAAACTGCTTCCGCTTCGTATAAGGAATTAGACAGTATATATAAAGCTACACAAAATTCAAAAATATATTCACATACCAAATTAGAAAATGGTATATATATAACAAAGTATGAAAATGGATTAGAAGTTTATGTTAACTATTCGGACATTGATTTTCAATTGAAAAATGGTGGAATAGTTAAAGCTTATAGGTATCTACTATTAAAGGTTGGTGAGTAAATATGAAATTTAAAAAAAGGATAAAATCTTATGAGAAAAAAAAATCAAGGTATGGCTATTATTTCATAGGTTTATGGGTTTTCGGTTTCATTTTTTTATTTCTTGTTCCACTTTTTACTTCTCTAATATATAGCTTTAGCAGTGTAAAGATAGAGGCGGGTTATGTCATTTTAAAAAATGTCGGCTTAGAAAATTATATATATGCTTTTACAGGCGATGCAAAATTTCCTACTGCTTTTGTTGAGACACTTACAACAGTTATTACGCAAACCCCATTACTTATTGTATTTAGTTTATTAATGGCAATAATTTTAAATCAAAATTTTTACGGGAGGAGCTTAGTTAGAGCAATATTCTTTCTCCCAGTTATAATTGCAAGTGGTGTTGTAATTAATATAATTAAGGGCGATTCAATTTTAAGTTTACTTGTTTCTGGGCAACGTGCATCAATGATGTTTGAAGTAACTTCAACACAAGCTTTTATGCAAAATCTTGGGATAGATTCTAAGATTATCACGTTCATTACGAATTCTGTTAATGATATTTTTAATCTTACTTGGAAATCTGGAATACAAATACTAATTTTTTTAGCTGCTCTTCAATCAGTCCCAGTTCAGCTTTATGAGGTTTCAAAGGTAGAAGGTGCAACTGCATGGGAAACTTTCTGGAAGATTACATTTCCTCTTATAATGCCAATGATAATGGTTAATACAATTTATTCCGTTATTGATAACTACATTAGTTATTCAACTCCAGTTTTTAAACTAATTCAAGATTATTCTCAAAAAATTCAATTTGATAGTGCTTCAGCAATGTCGTGGATTAATTTTATTGTAATATTCGCAATAGTTTCTATTATTTATTTTGTCTTCAATAGGAAAACATTTTATTTGACAGACTAATTAATATTATATTTAGAATGAAAGGGGGACCTAAAAATGGAGAAAATAGGCTTGTTTTTAATATTATTGAAAGAGAAATGGGATAATAAAGATTCTTATTTAAAAGATGTGAGATTTAAAGTTATTGTACATAAGGTCAAAAGTTTTTTTGTGGGCATTTCAATTTTTGTATTGTTGTTTGGAATATCTTTTATTATACTTTACCCTCTTTTATATATGCTAAGTGTATCATTTAGAGTCCCAGAGGAATTATTTGACCCATCTGTTGTGTGGATTCCAAAGACTTTTACACTTGATAATATAAAAGCAGTTTGGGATATCACATCGTATCCGAGTGCATTTATAAGAACAATGTCGCTTGCATTATTAAGTACTGTATGTCAATGTTTTACATGTTCGCTTGTAGGATATGGATTTGCCCGTTTTAAATTCAAGGGAAGAGAAGTCCTTTTTATGGGTGTATTATTCACTCTTATTGTTCCGCCACAAGCAATTACAATGCCACTTTATTTAAATTTTGTGCATTTTGATTTTTTTGGTTTAGGTTCAATTATTCAAATATTTACTGGATCTAAGTTTGACATTTCAATTATTGATACTATTTGGCCATCCACTATTTCTGCATTTTTCGGATTAGGAATAAGAGCTGGTTTGTTTATTTATATATATAGACAATTTTTTAGAAATATGCCTTTGGAACTTGAAGAAGCCGCTTATATTGATGGATGCAAGCCATTTAAGACTTATATTAGAGTGATGCTTCCTAATACTGGTCCAGTTGCACTTGTAACTTTTCTTTTTTCTATTGTTTGGTATTGGAATGATTTTTTCTATTCAGCATTATTTTTTAATAAGTCAAGGCCTCTTTCAGTTTTGGTTGGTAATCTTGCATATATTCTTGATACTTACAGAACTGATACTGGTGTAGCTTTAACTTTTGGTCAAACTCTTGCTTATTTGCAAGTTGCTTGTTTGCTATTTATATTACCATTACTAATTATGTATATTTTCTTGCAACGATATTTCACACAAAGTATAGTTAGAGCAGGAATAGTTGGTTAAAATATGAAATAATAGTTTAATTACATAAGTAAGGAGAAAAAAATGATGTGGTATAGAAGTGCAGGCAAGGATTATTTTGAAACGTTACCAATTGGCAATGGTAGAATTGGAGCTTTAGTTTTTGGGGATGTCGTTTCGGAAAAAATAACATTAAATGAAGATACATTATGGTCAGGATATTATAAGGATACTATTAATTATGAAGCTTATAATAACTTAGAGAAAGTTCGCAATCTCATTTTTGAGGGGGAAAATTTAGAAGCACAAAGCATTATTGAAGAGAAGATGTTATCTTGCTGGTCGCAGTCGTATATGCCTTTGGGCGAATTACTTTTAAATTTTGAAAATGATAGTGATTATGTAGATTACAAACGTGAGCTTAAGTTAGAAGAAGGAACTGTTAATATAACTTATAAAATAGATGATGTTATATATGAACGCAAAATTTTTATATCATATCCTGATGATGTTATGGTAATTAATTTATCTTGTAATAAAAAAAGAATGCTTAATTTTAGTATGACTATGGATAGCAAAATAAAACATACTATTAAATGTATTGATAGAAATGTTATTATGAGCGGAAAATGTCCTACTCATGTGGAACCTAATTATATTGTGGATGCCAAAGAGCCTATTGTGTATGAAGATAATGGAGAAGGACTTGAATTTTTAGCATTTGCAAGTATTATTCCGAATGGTGATGCTGATATTTTATTAAATGAAGGCAAATTAATAGTTAAAAATGCTGATAACTGTACAATCATATTCTCCAGTGCTAATAACTATAAGAGCGAAAAATACTATATTGAATGTGAGGATAAAGTAAATAAGGCATCTGCTAAATCGTTTAAGGAACTATTAGATAATCATATTGAAGATTTTAAATCTATATTTAATAGAGTTAATTTTAAACTTGGGGAACATCCAAATTTACCTACCGATGAGAGAATAAAAAACTTTATTCAAGGTAAAAAAGACAATGCACTTATCTCTTTGTTTTTTCAATATGGTAGATATCTTCTCATTTCATCTTCAAGGCAAGGAGTTCCTGCAAACTTACAGGGAATTTGGAGTTGGGAAATGCGTCCTGCTTGGAGTGCTAATTGGACTATAAATATTAACACTCAAATGAATTATTGGTTATCAGAAGTATGTAATTTGCCTGAATGTAGTAAAGTTCTTATAGAATGGATAAATAGCCTAATACCCTCTGGAGAAAAAACGGCAAGAATTCATTATAATTGTCGTGGATACTGTATGCATCACAATGTTGATAATTGGGGAATTACTACACCAGTTAGTGATAATGCCCAGTGGGCATTTTGGCCTATGGCAGGGGTTTGGTTATGCCAACATGTTTTTGACCACTATTTATATAGTCTTGATAAGGATTATTTGAAGAAAGTTGCATTGCCCATTATTAAGGGAAGTGTGTTATTTTGCTTAGATTGGTTAGTGGAAGATGAAAAAGGTTTTTTTGTAACTAATCCATCTATCTCGCCGGAAAATCCTTTCTTTGATATCAATGGAAATAGAGCAAATGTTACATATGGTTCTTGTATTGATATGAGCTTGATAAGAGAGATATTTTCAAATTATTTAAATTTATGCAATATATTGCACATAAAGGATGATATTTATACTGAAATTGAAGAAAAATATGAGAAGTTATTGCCTTATCTAATAACAAAAGATGGTCGTTTGTGTGAATGGAGCTACGATTATATTGAGGCAGAACCTGGACACAGACATTTATCAAATTTATATGGAATTTATCCGAGCAACATATTGGATAACGATATAATTAGAAAAGCGGCAAAGAAATCCTTTGAAAAAAGATTAGAGGATGGTGGGGCACAAGTCGGTTGGAGTATGGCATGGACTGTTGCGTTGGCGGCACGATTTAAGGATAAAGAAATAGCAACAAGATTTGTCAAGAAAATTATAAAGGAAGTAATTTCGCCTAATTTATTTAATATATATTTTGCACAGAATGTTAAAAACACTGGAAATGATAGCCATACAAATGCAGTAAATTATTCTCCTAAGGGTTGGTTTCAGATTGATGGAAATTTAGGTGGAACAGCGGCAATTGCAGAGCTACTACTTCAAAGCCACGAAGGGTACATAGATTTACTTCCATGTTTGCCTAATGATTGGGATAACGGAGTTATAGAAGGCTTGCGTGCAAGGGGAGACATTGAGGTTAATATGTCTTGGGAGAATGGCGAATTATTATGGGCGAATATAAAAACAGGCGATAGATTTAATGAAGAAGAGCCTCTAATGATTCGTTATAATGATAACATTAAGGAAATAAAATGCAAAAAAAATCAAACGATTAAGCTTATTTCTGTATTAAATATTGAAGGAGGCTTTAACTATGACATCGCGTGATAGAGTTATAACAGCATTAAATCATAAACAACCAGATAAAGTGCCTGCGGCATTTGAATGTGTAGAATCAGTATACAAAAAATTGATGAAGCACAATGATTTTTCCGATAGTGAACAACTTTATAATAAATTTGGAATTGACATCCGTTATATTGCACCTAAATATATTGGACCAGAGTTAAAGTCGTATAAAGATAAAAATGGCAACTTGGTTGAACAGTCCTTTTGGGGATATGAGTCAACTTATCATTGGACAGGAAAAGAATTTAACTCCATTATAAGTTATTACCCTTTAGCTGAAATTGAAAGTATTGAGGATGTTGAAAATTATAATTGGCCAAGTGCCCAGTGGTTTGATTATGAAAGCATTAAACAACAATGTGAAAAATATAAAGATAAAGCTATAGTGATAGGTCATGAGGGACCATTTCAAATAGCGGCTTTTATAAGACCTATGGAGGATTTGCTTTATGATATGGCGGCTCAACCAGAAATTGCAAAAAGGATATATGACCGTATGGTAGAGTTTGAGTTAGAGTATTATGAACGCATATTTGAAGTGGCCGACGGTAACATTGCCATTCTAAGACCTCACGATGATTATGGAACGCAGATTTCACTTTTATTTAGTAAGGATATGTGGTGTGATTTCTTTAAGGATAATACAAAAAAACTTGTTGACCTTACTCACAAATACAAAGCTTTTTATATGCAACATTCCTGCGGTGCAGTAAGAAATATTATTCCAGAGCTTATTAAATGTGGAGTTGATGTGCTTGAGCCTTTGCAAAAGGTAGCAGGACTTGAGCCCGAGAACTTAAAGCGTGATTTTGGCACAGATATTTCTTTCCATGGAGGCATTGATACACAAGGAGTTTTACCTCACGGAACACCAGAGCAGGTTATAGCTGAAACAAGACATTATATAGATGTATTAAATAAAAATGGTGGATATATACTTATGGCAAGTCAAGCTTTTGAGGGTGATGTACCTATTGAAAATATTGAGGCAATGTATTCAGTGAGGTAAATAAAGCAAATTGGAGATTATTGCTTTATGCAGTTGCAAAAAAAGTTTCAACAGTTAGTGAACCCTGATAAAACAATAGCAGAAAATTCTGCGTTTATTATAGATGACACTATTGATGCACGCACAGGTTATAAAATTGAAAACATTTCAATTGTTCATGACTATGTTGCAGAAAAAACTGAGTAGAAAACAATGCAAACAGCAGTATCAATAGAAATGTGCCAAGAATGTAGTGGTTTTAAATGCCGACAAGAGTGCACCGCTCATAAACTTACCAATGGGTTGGCAATGCTTAAACATAGCGTGCATCACGGATTTATGGCAAAATATGTTTTAGCAGACAGTTGGTTCGGTAGCTTAGCTTTTATTAAATGCAAAACAGCTAATGCAAGCACTCAAAAAAGAAGGGAGTGATGAAAAACGTTGTAGAAAATGGAATACTCGTTACTATGAAGTTACAGTAAATTATGAGGGAGTTGGTGATGCAAAACTTTATTTATGCCGTTTTCCATATCAAAAAGATTGGAGAGTTTTCTTGTCTACAAATACATCTTTGAAATTTGCAGATATGATGAAAATTTACTCAATAAGTTTGCACAAACAGCGATTTTGGAATCGCGAAAAATGTCTTGACATTAGTGGGGTTTAGCACATAATGGCGTTAGGAAAGTAGCATTTTTAGGTGTGCGAAACTCAAGTAATTAATAGGCAAAGATATTAAAAAAGCAACAAGGTATTGACAATTACGTTCTCACGTAATTGTAATATGAAAAAATTTAAAGGAGTGTAAAAAATGTTAAGAAAAATCATCTCGGCAATACTATGCGTGTGTATGGTAATTTCTTTGTCTGGTTTATCGGCAATTCAAGGTTTGGCAATAGGTGGTGTTACTTCGGATTTTCTATCAATGGTAACTGGTGTTGATTTTGAAAATGACGACACTACTTATTATCAGGAGCTGAGTGGTCAAATCACTGACGGTTCGTACTTTAGCAATATTTATAGTCAAAGTGGAAGGTCTGTAGAATACAAAATGGTTGGTGGCCATTATATGGAAACATATTTTGATGCAAACAAGATTCCACAATACGCAGATAGTAATGCACTTGTATTTTGGCTAAAGACTCCAGCATATACAGGCCCAGTGGATGATTTCGCTAATTTAAATGTAGGACTTGCTACTAATGGTTCTTTTTGGAAGTTATGTCAATCACCAACATCTGATATGAAAATAACCTATATTTCTGATGCGGATAAGTCGGTACGACAAATTCCTCTTAAATACCAAGTTGGTGTGTTTATGGATGCACCAAGTAATTTTGAAGGTTGGGTTGTTATTCCACTTGATATTTTGAGTACTAATGCTTGGGGAACAGAGGCTACTTCAAAAGATTTTTCAACCGCACCTACATTTATATTATATGACGAATGGACGCCAACAAATGATCTTAACAAGCTATTGTATATTGATTCTGTTGGTTTAGTAAAAAACATTAGTGCATTTAAATTAAGCTTAGGGGCAAAGTCTGAGGTAAATTTGGTTATAGGTAATGATTTTGAAGAAAATGAGGAATGTTGCTATTATGCTCCAGCTTATGTATCTGATAACTCTTATTATAATAGCGATTACAGCCAAAAAGGTAGGTCGGTTGAAATTAATTTAAGCGGAGGCAATCAACTTGAAACTTATTTTGATGAAAATGATTATACTGATTCTCAAGCACTTGTATTTTGGCTAAAAACTCCAGAATATGACAATCCTTATGGCGATTTAGTTAATTTGGATTTAGGTATATTATGTGCAGGCACACGTTGGAATTTATGTCAATCACCAACATCTGATATGAAAATAACCTATATTTCTGATGCGGATAAGTCGGTACAACAAATTCCTCTTAATCTCCAAAGTAGTGTGAATATGGATGCACCAAGTAATTTTGAAGGTTGGGTTGTTGTTCCACTTGATGTTTTGAGTAATAATTGTTGGGGTACACCAGCTACAACAAAAGACCTTTCTGGTGTAACGTTTGCCGCTGTTAAACTTAGTTTAGTAATAGGTTGGACACCTGCAAATGATATTAATAAAAAAATATACTTTGATAGTATTGGCTTAACTAAGGATACAAATTCCTTTATATCATCAGTACTTCCAGCAATTAATTATACATTTAATAGTTTCAATGTATCGGAAAATAATTTTATTACCAAAGTACAGCCAGGAACTAAAGCATCTGA